>DASWMK010000043.1 GCA_036399815.1 Acidimicrobiales bacterium | reverse complement strand
CCGCCGCTACGCCGAGGCCGCGGTGGCGGCGTCCGAGGCGACCGGGAAGCCCGTGCTGGTGGCGACCGAGCTGGCGGTGGCCGACCCGGACAACCCCGGCCCCGCCGCCGTCCGGGCCGCCGGCCGCCTGTGCCACCCGTCGGCCGAGCGGGCCGTCACCGCCCTCGCCCACCTCTGGCGCCACGCCCGCTGGCGCCAGCGCCGCGGCCTGCCGCTCTGACGCCCCGGCCGCCCGGCCCGCTCGCTCGGCCCCACCGGCCCGCCGTCCCTTGACCGGTGCCACCGGGCGGGGCGGCCGCCCACCTAACCTCGCCGGCCGTGCGCCGGGTCGGCCTTCCCCTCGTCCTCGCCGTCGTGGCCGTGGTCGCCGCCGTGCTCGCCGTGCGGGCCGAGGCCGAGCCGGACGCGGCCGGCGGGCGCCCCGAGGCCGTCGCCCACCTCGCCACCCCGGTCCTGTCCGTGCGCCGGGTGCCCGGCTTCCTCGTCGACCCCGTCGCCGACACCGCCCTCCAGCTCTCCCTCCTCTCGTTCCTCCAGTCGGCGCCCCCGTCCACCTGCCTCGTCGTCGAGCGCACCGGCGGCCCCCGCCTCGTCTCCCACCAGCCCGACCTGCCGCTGATCCCGGCGTCGACCCAGAAGCTGCTCACCGCGGCGGCCGTGCTCGACGTGCTCGACCCGGCGTCCACGCTCACCACGCGGGCCGTCGCCGCCGCCCCGCCCCAGGGCGGCGTGGTCGCCGGCGACCTGTGGCTGGTCGGCGGGGGCGACCCGCTCCTCGCCACCCCGGACTACGTCACCCGCTTCGAGATCCAGCCCTGGCCCCGGACGGCCGTCGAGCAGCTGGCCGACCGCATCGCCGAGTCGGTGACCCGCATCGACGGGCGGGTGGTGGGCGACGACTCCCGCTACGACGCCCTGCGCTCGGTGCCGACCTGGCCGGAGCGCTACCTCGGCAGCGGCGACGTCGGCTCCCTCTCGGCCGTCGCCGTGAACGACGGCTACGAGGTCTACCCGGCGCCGTCGGCCGACCCGGCCCGGTCGGCGGCCGCCATCCTCACCGAGCTGCTCGAGCAGCGGGGGGTGACGGTGGCCGGCGACCCGGCGTCCGGCCCGGCGCCGGCCGGGGCGGCCGAGGTGGCGACGCTGCCGTCGCTGCCGCTCGGCGAGGTCGTGGCCCACATGGTGCGGGACAGCGACAACGAGTCGGCCGAGCTGCTGGTGAAGGAGCTCGGCCGAGAGGTCGCCGGCTCGGGCACCACGGCGGCCGGCGTGCAGGCCGCTACGGCGACCCTGGCCGACGCCGGGGTGGCCATGGCCGGCACGACGCTCACCGACGGCTCGGGGCTCGACCGGGGCAACCGGGTCACGTGCGCCACGCTCGTCTCGCTGCTCGAGGAGGAGGGCCCGGACTCCCCGGTCACCTCGGCGCTGCCCGTCGCCGCCGAGGACGGGACGCTCACCGAGCGGTTCGCCGGGTCGCCGGCGGCGGGCGTGCTGCGGGGCAAGACCGGCACGCTCCTCGGCGTGACCGGGCTGACCGGGTTCGTCGACACCCCGGCCGGCGGCCACCTCACGTTCGCCTTCCTGTCGAACGGCGAGTTCGACCAGGAGGGCGGCTACGCCCTCTTCGAGCAGCTGGGCGCCCTGCTCGCCGCCTTCCCGCAGGGCCCGTCGCCGGACGAGGTCGCTCCGCTCCCGCCCACCTAGCCTCGGCCCCGTGCCCCTCCCGATGTTCCCGCTCGGCACGGTGCTGTTCCCGACCGTGGTGCTGCCGCTCCACGTGTTCGAGCCCCGCTACCGGGCGCTGACCCGGGACTGCCTGGCCGGCGGCCGGGAGTTCGGGGTGGTGCTCATCGAGCGGGGGTCCGAGGTCGGCGGCGGCGACGTCCGCACCGACGTCGGCTGCGTGGCCCGCATCGCCGAGGCGTCCGAGCTGGACGACGGGCGCTGGGTGCTGGCGGCCGTCGGCACCCGCCGCATCCGCGTCACCTCCTGGCTGCCCGACGACCCCTACCCGATGGCCGAGGTGGAGGACTGGGAGGACGGCCCGGCCGGCGGCGACCTCGACGGCCGCCTCGGGGAGGTCGTCGGGGACCTCCGGCGGGTCCTCGCGCTCGCCGCCGAGCTCGGCCGCCCGGCCGCGCCGGCCACCGTCGAGCTGTCGCCCGACCCGGCCCTGGCCACGTTCCAGGCCGCCGCCGTCGCCCCCGTGGGCCCCGCCGACCGGCAGCGCCTGCTCGCCGCCCCGGGGCCGAGCGAGCGGCTCGACCTGCTCGCCGCCCAGCTCGTCGAGCAGGCCGAGGTGCTGACCGCGCAGCTTCGCCGAGGTTGACCGGAACAGGCGCCGGTTATAGGAAGGGCCGGTGCCGGACACCTCGTCGAAGAGCCTCCCGGGCAGCGTGCAGGAGCTGTGGCTCATGCTGCGCGACTACGCCCGCCAGGAGACGGTCGAGCCGCTGAAGGGCCTCGCCCGCTTCGTCGCCTTCGGGGTGGCGGGGTCGCTGCTCGTCGGCGTGGGCGTCACGCTCCTCGTGCTCGCCGCCCTCCGGGCCCTTCAGACGGAGACGGGCAGCACGTTCGACGGCAACTGGTCGTTCGTCCCCTACCTGATCGTGCTCGTGGCCGCCGGCGCCGTCGCCGGGCTCGCCGTCCGGGCCATCTCCTCGAAGCGGAGCGGGACATGACCGGCAGCACCAGCGCGGGGAAGATCGACACGCGGATCGACCGCGACGACATCGAGGCCAAGTTCCGGGAGATCCGCGACGAGGTCGACGAGGCGGCCGGGTCGATGCGGACGATCGCCATCGCCGTCGGCGCCGTGGTGGCCGTGGCCGTCGTGGGCCTCGCCTTCTGGACCGGCAAGCGGCGGGGCCGCAAGGCGACCACGATCGTCGAGGTCCGGCGGTTCTGACGTGACCTTCCTGCGCCGGCTCGTCCGGCTGCGGGCCGTCCAGCGCGGCCTCCTCGGCGGGAGCCGGTTCTGGATGGCGGTGTTCGGCCTCCAGACCGGCTGGCGCATCTTCAAGCGCCTGACCGACCCCACGCCGAAGACCCTGCTCACCCAGGAGCTGAAGCCGGGGGAGACGCTCGTGATCGCCCACGGGCGGGTGCCGACCGACTGACGGCCGAGCGAAGCGGCGCGGGCGGCGTCCCGCGTCATCATGGGGACCCGTGAAGGTCGTCCTCCGCAACCCCCGTCGCGAGCTCGAGGTCGCCGGTCCCGTGCGCGTGCTGGCCCTCCTCGACCGGCTCGAGCTCAACCGGGAGACCGTGCTCGTCATCCGCGACGGCACGCTCGTCCCCGGCGACGCCACCCTCGAGGACGGCGACACCGTCGAGATCCGGCCCGTGATCTCGGGGGGCTCGACGTGAAGTGCCGGGTGTGCCGCGAGCCGGCGGTCATCGACGTCCGGCGCCACAACGCCAACTTCTGCGTCGAGCACTTCCTGCGCCTGTGCCGCGACCAGGTGGCGAGGGCCGTCGAGGACTTCGACATGATCCGGCCGGGGGAGCGGGTGCTCGTCGCCGTCTCGGGGGGCAAGGACTCCCTGGCCGTCTGGGACATCCTCCTCGACCTCGGCCACGACGCCGACGGCCTCTACCTCGGCCTCGGCATCGGCGACTACAGCGACGAGTCGGGGCGCTACGCCAGGGCCTACGCCGACCGGCGGGGGGCGAAGCTGGTCGAGGTCGACCTGCCCGTCGACCACGGCTTCGACATCCCGACCGGTTCCCGGGCGGCGAAGCGGGCGCCGTGCTCGGCCTGCGGCCTCTCGAAGCGGCACCTGTTCAACTCGGCCGCGGTCGACGGCGGCTACGACGTGGTCGTCACCGGCCACAACCTCGACGACGAGGCCGCCGTCCTGCTCGGCAACGTGCTGCGCTGGAACACCGAGTACCTCGGCCGCCAGCTGCCCGTGCTGCCGGCCCGGCCGGGGTTCGTGCGAAAGGTGAAGCCGCTCGTCCGCCTGGCCGAGCGCGAGCTCGCCGCCTACTGCGTGCTGAAGGGCATCGACTACCAGGTCGAGGAGTGCCCGATGGCGGCCGGCAACCGCCACCTCGGCTACAAGGAGGCGCTCAACGCCATCGAGGCGACTTCGCCGGGGTCCAAGCACGAGTTCTACTTCGGCTTCCTGGCCAGGGCGTCGTCCCGGTTCACGGCCGAGGCGGAGGCCGAGCAGGAGGGCCTGCGGCCGTGCTCGTCGTGCGGGTCGCCGACGACCGGGGACGTGTGCGCGTTCTGCCGGCTGGTGGTCAGGGCGGCGCGATGAGCCGGCCCTTCCGGGCGGGGGAGAAGGTGCTGCTCCTCGACGCCAAGCAGCGGCGCTACCTCGTCACCCTGGCCGACGGCGGCGAGTTCCACTCCCACACCGGCGTCGTCGGCCACGACGAGCTGATCGGCCGCGAGGAGGGGGTGACGGTGCGCTCCACGAGGGGCAGCCGGTTCACCGCCTTCCGGCCGACCCTGTCGGACTTCGTGCTGAAGATGCCGCGGGGCGCGCAGGTCATCTACCCGAAGGACCTCGGCCCGCTGCTGCTGCTCGCCGACGTGTTCCCCGGGGCGCGGGTGCTCGAGTCGGGGGTCGGGTCCGGCGCCCTGTCGATGACCCTCCTGCGGGCCGGCGCCGACGTCGTCGGCTACGAGCTGCGGGAGGACTTCGCGGCGCGGGCGACGGCCAACGTCGCCGCCTTCCTCGGCGAGGAGGCGCTGTCCCGCTACCGCGTCGAGGTGCGCGACGCCTACGCCGGCATCGAGGAGGCGGGCCTCGACCGGATCGTCCTCGACCTGCCCGAGCCGTGGCAGGTGGTCAAGCACGCCGAGCGGGCGCTGCACCCGGGCGGCATCCTCGTCGCCTACACGCCCACCATCCTCCAGGTCGCCTCGCTGCGGGAGGCCCTCGACGGCAGCGCCTTCGCCATGGCCGAGACCGTCGAGGTGCTGCTGCGCACCTGGCACGTCGAGGGCCAGTCCGTCCGCCCCGACCACCGCATGGTGGCCCACACCGGCTTCCTCACCTCCGCCCGGCTGCTCGGCGGCTGACGCCGGCCGGTGTGAACACCCTCGACCTCGTCATCGCCCTCACCGGCGTCAGCGCCGCCGTCGGCGGCTGGCGCCTCGGCTTCACGGCGAGGGCGACGTCGTGGCTCGGCATGGCCGGCGGCCTGGTGCTCGGCAGCCAGGTGGTGCTGCCGTGGCTGCTCGAGGTGTGGGCCGACGTCGCCGGCGTGCGCCTGCTGCTCGCCGCGGCCGCCGTGCTCGTCGTCGGCGCCTTCCTCGGCCAGGCCCTCGGGCTCGTGGTCGGCAACCGGCTCCACCTCGCCCTGCCCGGCGGGGCGGCCCGCACGGTCGACAAGGTCGGCGGGGCGGCGGCCGGGCTGGTCGGCGTGGCCGCGGCCGTGTGGCTGCTGCTGCCGGCCATGGCCGACATCCCCGAGTGGCCGGCCGAGCAGGCGAGGAACTCGGTGCTCGGCCGGGTGGTGGACGGCGTGCTGCCGCCCGCCCCCGACGCCCTCCAGACCCTCCGCCAGCTGGTCGACGACGACCGCTTCCCGCAGGTCTTCGACGCCCTCCGCCCGACCCCCGACCTCGGCCCGCCGCCGTCGGAGAGCGGGCTGAGCGAGCAGCTGGCGCTGGCGGTGAGCGCGTCGACGGTGAAGGTCGAGGGCGTGGCCTGCGCCCGCATCCAGGACGGCAGCGGGTTCGTGGTCGGCGACCAGCTGGTGGCCACCAACGCCCACGTCGTGGCGGGCGAGGACGAGACGACCGTCGAGCGCAACGACGGCACGATGGTGGACGCCGAGGTGGTCGCCTTCGACGCCGAGCGGGACCTCGCCCTGCTGTTCGCACCGGGCCTCGACCGGCCGGCGCTGCCCATCGGCGACGCCGAGGTGGGCGACCGGGGCGCCGTGTTCGGCCACCCCGGCGGCGGCCCGCTGGCCCTGACCCCCTTCGAGGTCGGCCGCCAGGTGACGGCGACCGGCCGGGACATCTACGGCCAGCGCCGCACGACCCGGGACGTGCTGTTCCTCGCCGCCCGCCTCCGCCCCGGCGACTCGGGCGCCGCCCTCGTCGACCCCGCCGGCGAGGTCGTCGGCGTGGCCTTCGCCATCGCCCCCGACCAGCCCGGCGTGGCCTACGCGCTCACCACCGGCGAGCTCCGCGAGGTCCTCTCCGCCAACGCCGGCACGCCGGTCGAGACCGGCAGCTGCCTCGCCTGACCCGCCTCACCGCGCCGCCACCCGGCCCGGACGCGGCGAGGCCCGCCTCGCGGCGGGCCCCGTCGGCGTCCTCGCGCCGGGTCAGCGCTCGGGTGCTACTCGACCTCGATGAAGATGCACTCGCCGGGGCACTCCTCGGCGGCCTCGATGACCGCCTCCTCCTGGCCGGCGGGAACGACGGCCAGGCCCTCGGCGCCGCCCGGGTCGGAGAAGACCTTGGCCCCCTCCTTGACGTAGGCGAGGCCGTCGTCGAGCAGGGTGAACACGTCGGGGGCGATCTCCTCGCAGAGGCCGTCGCCGGTGCAGAGATCCTGGTCGATCCAGACCTTCATGTCCTGGTGCGCCTTCCGTGAGCGTGGTGGGCGATCGCCGACCAGGCTAGCAGCCGAGACCAATAAACCCGGCAGCGACCGGTGAAAGTCAGAGCTCGAGGTAGATGCACTCCGCCGGGCACTGCTCGGCGGCCTCGATCACCGCTTCCTCCTGCCCGGCCGGCACGACGGCCATGCTCGCCTGCCCGCCCGGGGTGGTGAGCACCTGCCCGTCCGCCACGACGTACGCGAGGCCGTCCTCGCCCATGGCGATGATCCCCGGCGCGAGGTCCTCGCAGATCCCCGCCCCCGTGCACAGGTCCTGATCGATCCACACCTTCACGGCTGCTCCCTCGGCTCATCCGACGTCCGCCGCCCACCGTCGCACCCGCCCCCCCAAGGGCGCGCGAAACGAGCACCAACGGCACGCTAAACCGTGACCTGCGAGACACCGCCCGCTCCGCGCGGTTGCGGAGGGGCCGGTGTATCGTCCGACCGACGAAGGGAGGTGGTCGCCGTCAACCAGGCCGAGTACGAGCGCCGGCTCAGCGCCTACGAGTCGGAGATGGCCGAGCTCCGCGAGCAGTCCAAGGCGTTGGAGGAAGAGGTGATCGCCCTCCGGCGCCGCCTCCAGGACGCGCCGAAGCGGGTGCGCACCCTCGAGGAGCGGCTGCTGGAGACCAAGGGGCAGCTGGCCCAGGCCGTGTCCCAGAACGAGAAGCTGACCTACACCCTCCGCGAGGCGCGGGAGCACATCGCCGCCCTCCGCGAGGAGGTCGAGAAGCTCACCCAGCCGCCGTCGGCGTACGGCACCCTGCTCGGCCGCAACGAGGACGGCACCGTCGACGTGTTCTCCGGCGGCCGCAAGATGCGCGTCGCCGTCCACCCCGAGATCGAGGCGGAGGAGCTGATCCGGGGCGCCGAGGTGGTCCTCAACGAGTCGCTGAACGTCGTCATGGCCCGCGGCCGGGAGATCTCCGGCGAGGTCGTCACGCTGAAGGAGCTGCTGGAGGACGGCCAGCGGGCGCTGATCGTCGGCCGGGCCGACGAGGAGCGGGTGGTCGAGCTGGCCGACGAGCTGCGCGACGAGCACCTCAGGGCCGGCGACACCGTGCTCATGGACGCCCGCTCCGGCCTGCTGCTCGAGCGCCTGCCCCGGCCGGAGGTCGAGGAGCTGGTGCTCGAGGAGGTGCCGGACATCTCCTACGCGGACGTCGGCGGCCTCGACAACCAGATCGAGCAGATCATGGACGCGGTCGAGCTCCCGTTCGTCCACCAGCGCCTGTTCTCCCGCTACAAGCTGCCGGCGCCGAAGGGCATCCTCCTGTACGGCCCGCCGGGCTGCGGCAAGACCCTCATCGCCAAGGCCGTCGCCAACAGCCTGGCGAAGAAGGTGGCCGAGGTGTCGGGGGACAAGGAGGCCCGCTCCTACTTCCTCAACATCAAGGGCCCCGAGCTCCTCAACAAGTACGTCGGGGAGACCGAGCGCCAGATCCGCCTCGTGTTCCAGCGGGCGAGGGAGAAGTCCGAGGAGGGCTGGCCGGTCATCGTCTTCTTCGACGAGATGGACTCGCTGTTCCGCACCCGCGGCACCGGGATCAGCTCGGACATGGAGTCGACGATCGTCCCGCAGCTGCTGGCCGAGATCGACGGCGTCGAGACCCTGAAGAACGTCATCGTGATCGGCGCCTCGAACCGCGAGGACCTGATCGACCCGGCCATCCTGCGCCCCGGTCGCCTCGACGTGAAGATCAAGATCGAGCGGCCGGACGAGGACGCCGCCGCCCAGATCTTCTCCCGCTACCTGACGACCGACCTCCCCCTCGACGAGGACGAGGTGCGGCGCCTGGGCGGCGGGGACCGCGGGAAGGCCGTGGAGGTGATGATCGAGCGGACCGTGGCCGAGATGTACCGGGCCGACGAGAAGAACCGCTTCCTCGAGGTCACCTACCAGAACGGTGACAAGGAGATCATGTACTTCAAGGACTTCTCGTCCGGAGCCATGATCGAGAACATCGTGCGGCGGGCGAAGAAGCTCGCCATCAAGCGGGAGATCGCGGCCGGCACGCCCGGCGTGGGGACCGAGGACCTGATCGCCTCGATCCACCAGGAGTACAAGGAGCACGAGGACCTCCCGAACACCACCAACCCGGACGACTGGGCGAAGATCTCCGGCAAGAAGGGCGAGCGCATCGTCTACGTGCGCACGCTCATCTCCTCGGACGCCGAGGCGGCGGCCGGCGGCCGGGCCATCGAGCGGGTGGCGACGGGCCAGTACCTGTAGGCTCGTCGGCCTCCGACGGGGGAGGTCGGCCCATGACCGGTCACCGTGCGGTCGCGATCGCGGCGCTGCTGTTCGGCGCGGCCTACCCGGACGCGACGGCGGGGGCCGCCGCCGCTCCGCCCCTCGTCCTCACCGTTGACGACCGCGCCGACCTGCCCGACGAGGCCCCGGCCGACGGCGCTTGCCGGACGGCGGCGGGCACCTGCACCCTGCGGGCCGCCGTGCAGGAGGCGAGCGCCGGCGGCGAGCCGACCGTGGTCCGGGTGCCGGAGGGCACGTTCGTGCTGACCGTGCCCGGCCAGGACGAGGACGCCTCGGCCACCGGCGACCTCGACCTCGCCACCTTCGTCACGATCCGGGGCGCCGGCCGGGGCACCGTGGTGACGAGCGAGGTCGACCGCGTCCTCCACGTCGTCCCCGGTGGGAGCGGCACGGTCGAGCGGCTCACGATCCGGGACGCGTCCGTCGACGGCAGCGGCGCCGGCGTGCTGAACGACGGCGACCTGACCCTCGTCGACGTGCTCGTCGCCGGCAACCACGCGGTCGGCGACGGCGGCGGCATCTTCTCCGGCGCCGGCCTCGTGCGACTGGAGCGGACCACGGTCGCCGGGAACACGGCCGGCAACAGCGGCGCCGGCATGACCGTCGCCGGGCCGACCACGGTCGTGCAGTCGACGTTCAGCCACAACCGCGTCCTCGAGTCCTTCGGCGGCGGCGCCGGGCGGGGCGGCGCCGTGCGGGCCCTGCCGACCGCCCGCCTCGACGTGGCCTTCTCCACCTTCGCCGGGAACGGCGCGCCGCTCGCCGGGTCGACGATCACGGCCGACGAGGGCGCGGCCGTGCGGCTGGCGGCGAGCGTGGTGGCCGGGGCCGGGCCGGCGCCCGACTGCGACCGGCCGGTCCGCTCGGGCGGGGGCAACCTGGCCGCCGACGCCTCGTGCCACCTGAAGGCGCAGGGCGACCGGGTGGGGGTCGAGCCGCGCCTCGGCCCGCTGACCTACGCCGGCGGGCCCACGCCGGTGCACGTGCCGGCGGCGGGCAGCCCTGCCGTCGACTCGCTCGTCGGCGGGTTCCCGTGCCCGTCGAGGGACCAGCGGGGGGCGCCGCGGCCGGCCGACGGCGACGGCGACGGGGTGGGCCGCTGCGACCGCGGGTCGGTCGAGCGGTAGGGCGTCGATCAAGGGACCGGGCGGTAGGGTCGCGCCGTGGCCATCCGCAAGGTGTGCGGGATCGAGACCGAGTACGGCATCCAGCTGCGGGGCGCGGGCGAGTCCAACCCCATCGCGGCGTCGTCGGTCCTGATCAACGCGTACGTGAACGAGCTGGCCAGGACGGCGGCCGGCGAGGGTGGCCCGAAGGTCGGCTGGGACTTCGAGGACGAGTCGCCCGGCAACGACGCCCGCGGGTTCTCGCCGGAGGGCACGCTCGCCCCCGAGATCGAGACCCACCTCGTCAACGCCGTGCTCACCAACGGCGCCCGCTACTACGTCGACCACGCCCACCCCGAGCTGTCGACCCCCGAGTGCGCCGACGCCATGGCCGTCGTCCGCTACGACCGGGCCGCCGAGCTGATCCTCCAGCGCTCCATGGAGGCGGCGGAGCGCACCCTGCCGCCCGGCCAGGAGATCGTCGTCTACAAGAACAACTCGGACGGCAAGGGCAACAGCTACGGCTGCCACGAGAACTACCTGATGGACCGGGCCGTGCCGTTCGGCCGCATCGTCACCCACGTGCTGCCGTTCTTCGTCACCCGCCAGATCTTCACCGGCGCCGGCAAGGTCGGCTGCGAGGCGGCCGGCACGTCACGGGGCGACGTCACCTTCCAGATCAGCCAGCGGGCCGACTTCTTCGAGGAGGAGGTCGGGCTCGAGACGACGCTCAAGCGGCCGATCGTCAACACCCGCGACGAGCCCCACGCCGACACCCAGAAGTACCGCCGCCTGCACGTGATCCTGGGCGACGCCAACCTGTCCGAGGTCGCCACCTACCTGAAGGTGGGCACCACGGCCGTCGTCCTGTCGATGATCGAGGACGACTTCCTGCCCCGCGAGCTGGTGCTGTCCGCGCCGGTGGCCGCCCTGCGCCACGTCAGCTACGACCTCACGTGCCGGCGCCCGCTGGAGCTGGCCGCCGGCGGGTCGATCAGCCCGCTCGACGTGCAGTGGGAGTACCTCGACCGGGCCCGCAAGTACGCCGAGGAGGTCGGGCTGGAGTCGGTGGGCGAGGAGGTCGGCGCCGACCTGCTGCGGCGCTGGGAGGCCGTGCTCACGGCGCTCGAGGTCGACCCGATGCGGGTGGCCGACCAGGTGGACTGGGTGGCCAAGCGCCGCCTGCTCGAGGGCTACCGGCAGCGCCACGGGCTGCGCTGGGACGACGCCCGCCTGGCCGCCATGGACCTCCAGTACCACGACCTGCGGCCGGGCAAGTCGCTCGCCGCCCGGGTGGGCCTGGAGCGCCTGGTCGACGACGCCGAGGTCGAGGCGGCGGTGTCGGAGCCGCCCGAGGACACCAGGGCCTACTTCCGGGGCAAGTGCCTCCAGCGGTGGGCGTCGAGCATCGTCGCCGCCAACTGGGACTCGCTCGTCTTCGACGTCGGCAGCGATCCGCTGCGTCGCGTGCCGATGATGGAACCGATGCGTGGCACCAGGGCCCACGTCGCTACGTTGTTGGAGGAGTGCTCGACGCCGGCCGAGCTGGTCGAGCGGCTGGGGTCGTGAGGAGGACGGACTGATGGCCGAACGGGAACAGAAGCGGCGGGCCCCGGCCCGCAGGGACGACGAGGAGGTGGTCGAGGCACCCGCGTCGTCGGAGACCGGCGAGAAGCTGAAGGCGGAGCTCGACGACCTCCTCGACGAGATCGACGAGGTGCTCGAGTCCAACGCCGAGGACTTCGTGCGCGGCTACGTGCAGAAGGGCGGGGAGTGACGCTGCTTCCCCGGTTCGACCCCGGGAAGGACCCGGGGCCCAGCTTCAGCGAGCTCCTCCGGCGGTCCGGCCTCGTGCCGCCGGCTCCCGACGCGCCCGTGGGCGAGCCGCTCCGCGTGCCCCACGGCACCACCGTGGTCGCCATCCGCTACGCCGACGGCGTGGTCATGGCCGGCGACCGCCGGGCGACCTCCGGGCACCTGATCAGCCACCGGAGCATCGAGAAGGTGTTCCCGGCCGACCGCCACTCCGGCGTCGCCATCGCCGGCGCGGCCGGGCCGGCCATGGAGATGGTGAAGCTGTTCCAGCTCCAGCTGGAGCACTACGAGAAGGTCGAGGGGTCGGCCCTGTCGCTCGAGGGCAAGGCCAACCAGCTCGGCCAGATGGTGCGCAACCACCTGCCGGCGGCCATGCAGGGCCTGGCCGTCGTGCCCCTGTTCGCCGGCTACGACGTGCGGCGGCGGGCGGGGCGGCTGTTCCAGTACGACGTCACCGGCGGGCGCTACGAGGAGAGCGACTTCTCGGCCACCGGGTCGGGCAGCCTCCACGCCGGCACCGTCGTCAAGATGGGCTACCGGGAGGACATGGACCGGGCCGCCACCCTGGAGCTGGCCATCACCGCGCTGTTCCAGGCGGCCGACGAGGACTCGGCCACCGGCGGGCCCGACCTCGTCCGGGGCATCTACCCGACGATGGCGACGATCACCGCCGACGGCTTCGAGCGGGTGCCCGAGGACGAGGTGGCCGAGCGCTTCCGCGACCTCGTCTCCCGGATGAGCACGCCCGAGAGCGCGTCGGCCGACGCCGGGGCGCCCCCGACGATCGGGAGGGCGCCGGCATGAGCATGCCGTTCTACGTCGCGCCCGAGCAGGTGATGAAGGACCGGGCGGACTACGCCCGGAAGGGGATCGCGAGGGGCCGCAGCCTGGCCGCCGTCACCTACGAGGACGGGATCGCCATCTGCGCCGAGAACCCGAGCAACACGCTCCGCAAGGTCAGCGAGATCTACGACCGGATCGCGTTCGCCGGGGTCGGCCGCTACAACGAGTTCGACCAGCTGCGCATCGCCGGGGTCCGCCACGCCGACCTGAAGGGCTACTCCTACAGCCGGGAGGACGTGGACGCCCGCAGCCTGGCCAACGCCTACGCCGGCATCCTCGGCCAGATCTTCACCCACGAGATGAAGCCGATGGAGGTGGAGATCCTCGTCGCCGAGGTGGGCACCGACGTCGCCGGCGACCGGCTCTTCCACATCCTCTACGACGGCACCGTGTTCGACGAGAAGGGCTACACGGTCCTCGGCGGCGACTCGGACACGATCATCAGCCGGCTCGAGGAGTCGTGGCGCGAGGGCCTCCCGCTGGGCGAGGCCGTCCACGTCGCCAGCCGGGCGCTGGCCGGCCCCGACCGCCTCCTCGCCCCGGACGACCTCGAGGTCGCCGTGCTGGCGAGGAGCAACGGCCGCCGGGCGTTCCGGCGCCTGGAGGACGAGGCGCTCGCCGCCCTGCTGCCGGCCGGTGCCGGCGAGGGGACCAGCTCCGAGCGGCCCCCGGTCGAGGACGAGGGCGGCGGCCCGGGCCACGAGGGCCCGCCCCCGGCCGCGCCCTGACCGACCCCGCCGCTGACCGGCCGCCCCGCCCGGCCTCAGCCCATCGCCACGATCACGCGGAGCAGGCCGGCCGCGACCATGGCGGCGATGACGAGGACGGCCATCCACACCCGGCCGGCGCCGTCGCCGGCCGCCACCGGGTCCCCGGCGGCGTCCTCCGCGCCGGCCGAGCCGAGCACCTCGCGGGCGGCCTCCACGCAGGCCTCCTCCACGAGGACCTGCACCTGGCCGAGCGGGTAGGGCCCGCCGGCGTTGCCCCGCAGCTCCCAGACGATGCCCTCCGAGCCGAGGCGGGCGGCGATCACGCGGGCCTCGAACTGGTCGCGGGTGACGGCGACCGGCACCATCCGGAGCTCGCCCACGGGCCCACGCTACCGTTCGGCACCACCCGAGGCAGAGGAGCCCTCCGTGACCCGTCGCCACCGGCTCGCCGTCGTCCTGCTCGCCGCCACCGTCCTCCTCGCCGCCTGCGGCGGGGACGACGACGACGGCGGGAGCGGCGACGAGGCCGCCTCGTCGTCCACCTCCGGCACCGAGGCGACCACCGGGTCGACCGAGGCCGAGACGACGACGAGCGAGGCCACCACCGAGACCACCGGCGCCACCGGCGAGGGGGCGTCGCTCGACGAGTACGCCAACGGCGTCTGCACGGCCATGTCGACCTGGCAGTCCGACCTGCAGGGCCTGGCCGGCGACCTCCAGGCCAACCCGCCCACCGACCCGTCCACCGGCAAGGACGTGCTGATCGACTTCGTGGCGGACATGGCCTCGGTCACCGACCAGATGGTGCAGTCGGTCACCGACGCCGGCCCGCCGGCCGTCGACGCCGGCGACGAGATCCACGGCACCCTGGTCAACGGGCTGAACGCCCTGTCCGCCCTGTTCGACCAGCTCCAGACCGACATCGCCGCCGTGCCCGAGGACGACCCGACGGCCTTCACCCAGGCCCTCACCGAGGTGACCACCCAGTTCCAGGCGAGCGCCGAGAAGACGAGCGAGGCGTTCAGCCAGGTGGACGAGCAGTACCCCGAGCAGTCCCAGCAGCTCCAGGCCGCGTTCCAGGCCGAGCCCGCCTGCGCGGGGGTGATCGGCTGAGCACGGCGTAGCCTCCGCGCGATGGACCGGCGCATCTTCGGCCTCGAGAACGAGTACGGGGTCACCTGCACGCTGCGGGGCCAGCGCCGGCTGAGCCCGGACGAGGTGGCCCGGTACCTGTTCCGGCGGGTCGTCTCCTGGGGCAGGAGCAGCAACGTGTTCCTGGCCAACGGGGCCCGGTTGTACCTCGACGTCGGCTCCCACCCGGAGTACGCCACCCCCGAGTGCGACTCGATCCACGACCTCGTCGTCCACGACAAGGCCGGCGAGCGCATCCTCGAGCAGCTCCTCGGCAGCGCCGAGCAGCGCCTCCGCGAGGAGGGCATCCGCGGGGTCATCTACCTGTTCAAGAACAACACCGACTCGGCCGGCAACAGCTACGGCTGCCACGAGAACTACCTGACCAGCCGGCGGGACGACTTCGGCCACTACGCCGAGGTGCTGATCCCGTTCTTCGTCAGCCGCCAGATCTACGCCGGCGCCGGCAAGGTCCTCCAGACCGCCCGCGGCGCCATGTACTGCATCAGCCAGCGGGCCGAGCACATCTGGGAGGGCGTCTCGAGCGCCACCACCCGGTCGCGGCCGATCATCAACACCAGGGACGAGCCCCACGCCGACGCCGAGCGCTACCGCCGGCTCCACGTGATCGTCGGCGACTCGAACATGAGCGAGTACGCCACGTTCCTCAAGGTCGGGGCGACCAGCATCCTGCTGCGCATGCTCGAGGACCCGTCGGTGGTGCTGCGCGACATGACCCTCGAGAACCCGATCAGGGCCATCCGCGAGATCAGCCACGACACGACCTGCACCCGCAGGGTGCGCCTGGCCAACGGGCGGGAGGCGAGCGCCCTCGACATCCAGGGCGAGTACCTGGGCCGGGCCGTGCGCTACGCGGAGACCAAGGGCCTGAGCCCGCTCGAGCAGCGGGCCCTCGACATGTGGCAGCACACGCTCACGGCGCTCGAGAAGGACCCGCTGTCGCTCACGAGGGAGTGCGACTGGGTCATCAAGCACCACCTGATCGAGGCCTACCGGGACCGCCACGGGCTGCCGCTCACCCACCCCAAGGTGGCGCTGATGGACCTGCAGTACCACGACGTCAACCGGGAGCGGGGCCTGTTCTACCGGATGCAGCAGCGCGACCTGGTCGAGCGCACCTGCACCGACGACGAGATCGACACGGCCATGGAGCAGCCGCCCCAGACGACGCGGGCCAGGCTGCGGGGCGAGTTCATCCGCCGGGCCAAGGAGCGCAAGCGGGACTACACGGTGGACTGGGTGCACCTGAAGCTCAACGACCAGGCCCAGCGCACCGTCCTCTGCAAGGACCCGTTCAAGGCCCGCGACGAGCGGGTCGAGAAGCTGATCGCCAGCCTCTAGCCTCCCGGCCGTGCGACGAGCGGCGGCCCTGGTGGTGACGGCCGTGCTCCTGGCGGGGTGCGGTGGCGACGACGACGCGGAGGTGACGGTCACCGAGCCGTCCACGGCGGCCACGAGCGCCCCGCCGCAGGCCTCGACCGAGGCGTTCGCGTCCGGGGTGTGCGGGGCCATCACCACGTTCTCCGGCCAGGCCAGAGCGCTGAACGAGGCCCTGGAGGTGAGCGACGACCCCGGCGAGACCGTCGACGCGCTGGTCGAGACGTACGGCCGCATGGCGACGGTGGTCGACGGGCTGGTCGGGCAGGTCCGCACGACACCGGCGCCGGCCGTCGAGGGCGGCGAGGAGATCAAGGCGGCCGTGGTGGCCGCCTACGAGGACATGGCCGGCGTGGTGCACGGGATCGTGGACGACCTCGAGGCCGTGCCCGAGGGCGACGAGGCGGCGGCGGCCGACGCCGTCGAGGAGGTCGGCACGACCTTCGGCGAGGCCCTCGACCGGATCACCGCCGCCGTCGGCGAGGTGGCCACCGACCACCCGGAGGCCACCGAGGAGCTGGACGAGGCGTTCGCCACCGAGCACGAGTGCGTGGGCCTCACGACCGAGTGACCGGCCGGGCGGCGGGCGCGGCGGCCCCCCGGGTACGGTCCGGCCCATGCCGTCGTTCCGCACCGGGGTCGTCGACGCCGTCCTGTCGGAGCGGGCCGGCCTCCAGCGGGTGACCGTCGACGGCGAGCGGGCCTACGTGCTGACCGAGCTGACCGGGCCGGTGGCCGAGGGCGACCGGGTCGTCGTCAACACCACGGCCGTCGACCTCGGGCTCGGCACCGGCGGCTGGCACGTCGTCCACTGGAACCTGGCGCGGGACGGCTGGTCGGCGGAGGGGCCGGGCCACGTCATGAAGCTCCGCTACACGAGCCTCCAGGCCGACACCGGCTGCGCCGAGGAGCTGGAGGGCGGGGTGCTGGCCGAGGCCGACGACCTGGAGGGCATGCCGGTCGTCGCCTGCGGCCTCCACAGCCAGGTGCCGTGCGTGGCCGCCGCCTTCCGGGCCGCCGCCCCCGGCGCCCGCCTGGCCTACGTGATGACCGACGGCGCCGCCCTGCCCGCCGCCCTGTCCGACCTCGTCGCCGGCCTGCGGTCGTCGGGCCTGGTGGCGACGACGGTGACCGCCGGGCAGGCCTTCGGCGGCGACCTGGAGGCCGTGGGCGTGCCGTCGGCCCTGCTGGTCGCCCGCCTGGTGGCCGGGGCCGACGCCGTCGTCGTCGGCATGGGCCCCGGCGTGGTCGGCACCGCCACCCGCCTCGGGTTCAGCGCCATGGAGGTCGGCCCGGTGCTCGACGCCGCCGCCCTCCTCGGCGGCCGGCCGGTGGCCTGCCTGCGGGTCTCGATGGCCGACCCCCGGCTGCGCCACCAGGGCGTCAGCCACCACACGAGGACGGCGCTGCGGCTCGGGACGGTCAACCGGTGCACGGTCGCCGTCCCCCGGGGCCGGTACGAGGAGCGGATCAGGGGCGACCTCGACGCCGACGGCACGGCCCTGCGCCACCGACTGCTCGGCGTCGACGTCCCCGACGTGCCCGCCCTGCTCGCCGAGGCCGGCCTGCGGGTGACCTCCATGGGCCGGGGGCCGGACGAGGACCCCGCGTTCTACGCGGCGGCCGGCGCCGCCGGCGTGGTCGCCGCCCTGCTGCTCCGCGGTGGGGAAGGGGCCCGCCCGTAGGATCGGCGCGGTGTCGAAGCTGGAGCGGCTGCTCAACCTGACCGCCGCGCTGCTCGAGACCCCCCGCCTGCTGACCGCCGAGGAGATCCGCCGCCGGGTCCCGGGCTACCCGGAGGGCACGACCGCCTTCCGCCGGGCCTTCGAGCGGGACAAGGAGGACCTGCGGGAGATGGGCGTCCCCCTCCTCGTCGAGGAGCGGCCGGGCACCGATCCGCCCATCGAGGGCTACCGCATCCCGAAGGACGAGTACTACCTGCGCGACCCCGGCCTCGCCCCCGACGAGCTGGCCGCCCTGCACCTCGCCGCCTCGGCCGTCCGCCTCGACGGGCTGGAGGGCATCGAGGCGCTCTGGAAGCTCGGCGGGGTGGTGGGCGACGACGGCCCGGCCCGCCCGGCCGTCGCCTCCCTGCCGACCTCGCCCGCCCTGCCGGCCCTGTTCGCCGCCGTCGCCGAGCGCCGGCCGGCCCGGTTCCGCTACCACGGCGAGGAGCGGGAGGTCGACCCCTACCGCCTCGACTTCGCCAGGGGCCGCTGGTACGTGTCCGGCTACGACCACCTGCGGGAGGACGAGCGCCAGTTCCGCCTCGACCGCATCGACGGCCCCGTCGAGCTCGGCGAGCCCGGGAGCTACGAGCGGCCGTCGACGGCGGTCCCCGGCGCCCGGGTGCAGCCCTGGCAGCTGGGGGAGGGCGAGCCCGTCGTGGCCCGCCTGCTGGTCGACGCCGACCAGGCGCCGTGGGCCACCCACCACGTCGGCGCCGACGCCGTCGTGGCCCGCCACGGGGACGGCTCGGTGGAGCTCGCCGTCCCGGTCAGCAACCGGCCGGCGTTCCGGTCGTTCGTCCTCACGTTCCTCGACCACGCCGAGGTGCTCGGCCCGCCCGAGCTGCGCGACGAGGTCGTCGCCTGGCTGGAGGCCATGTGCCCCGGCTGAGCGCCAACGGCCGCCTCCAGCGCCTGCTCTCGCTGGTGCCGTGGGTGGCCGCCCACGACGGGCCGACCGTCGACGAGGTGTGCCGCCGCTTCGGCCTGACGAGGGAGCAGCTGCTCGCCGACCTCGACGTCGTCTTCCTGTGCGGCCTGTACCCGTACACCCCCGACGAGCTTGTGGAGGTGGTGGTCGAGGAGGACCGGGTGTGGATCCGCTACGCGGAGTTCTTCGCCCGTCCCCTGCGCCTCACCCCCGAGCAGGCCCTCGCCCTCGTCGCCGCCGGGGCCAGCCTGCTCGCCGCGCCCGGCGCCGACCCGGAGGGGCCGCTGGCCCGGGGCCTCGCCAAGCTGGCCGCCGTGCTCGGCGTGGCCCCCGACGAGGCGCTGGAGGTGTCGCTCGGGACGGCCGCCGAGGAGACCCTCGAGCTCCTCCAGGAGGCGGTGCGGGCGAGCCGCCAGGTCGAGCTCGACTACTACGCGTTCGGCCGGGACGAGCGGGCCAGGCGAGTGGTCGACCCGTACCGGGTCTACGCCGACCAGGGCCAGTGGTACGTCGCCGGCTGGGACCACCTTCGCGACGGCGAGCGCGTGTTCCGGGTCGACCGCATCTCGTCGGCCACCCTGCTCGCGTCGACCTTCGACCCGCCGGCCGACCAGCCCGACCTCGGCGCCTACCGGCCCCGGCCGGAGGACCCGAGGGTCGTGCTCGACCTCGCGCCCGGCGCCCGCTGGGTGGTCGAGCAGTACCCGCTCGAGCGCTTCGAGGAGCGGGAGGGCGGCGGCTGCCGGGTGACCCTGGCGGTCAGTGCCGTGCCCTGGCTGGAGCGGCTGCTGCTGCGGCTCGGGCCCGACGCCACCGTCGTCGACTGGGACGGCGGAGGGCCCCGCGACCTCGCCGGGGACGCCGCCTGCCGGGTCCTCGCCCGCTACCGCGGCGGTGACGCCTGACCAGGCGGGGCCGGGGGTAGCGTCCGCCCGTGGACCTCACCGAGGGGGACGGGCGCGCCGGCGCGGCCGGCGTCACCGGCACCGAGCCGGTCGAGGACGAGGACGAGGCGACCGGGGAGGAGCGCCGGACGGGCCCGTCCACCCTGCGCTCGGCCGTCGAGTGGGGCGTGGTCGTGGTCGGCGCCCTCCTCGTCGCCTTCGTGGTCAAGACGTTCCTGTTCCAGGCGTTCTACATCCCGTCGGAGTCGATGGAGCCGACCCTCGACGTCGGCGACCGGGTCCTCGTCAACAAGCTGAGCTACGACGCCCACGACGTGAACCGGGGCGACCTCGTCGTGTTCGAGCGCCCGGCCAGCGACCCGGCCTTCGGCCCCTCGGCCACCGAGGACCTCATCAAGCGGGTCGTCGGTCTGCCGGGGGAGACGATCGAGGCCCGCGACGGGGTCGTCTACATCGACGGCCGGCGCCTGGTCGAGCCGTACCTGACCGACGGGGTGCCCACCGACAACCTCCCGGCCCAGGAGGTGCCCGAGGGCCACGTGTTCGTCATGGGCGACAACCGCACCAACTCCGAGGACAGCCGCGTCTTCGGGGCCATCGACCAGTCGCTGATCGTCGGCCGCGCCTTCGTGCGCGTCTGGCCCCTCGACGACCTGAGCCTGCTCTAGCTACGCGTAGCCGACGGCGGCCATGGCGTCGACCATTCGGTCGACGTGGTCGGAGTACACGCCGTCGATCCCCATGTCGAGCAGCTCGTGGAGGATGCGCTCGTGCTGGGCGTCCCAGCCGAGGGCCAGGCGGCCGAACCGGTGGAACAGGGTGGTGAGCCCGCCCGTCCAGTCCGTGTGGTGGAGGTTGACGGCGTCGATGCCGAGCTCGGCCAGCCGGGCCGCCCGCTTCTCGGGCCCCTCCTTGATGCGGCGCAGCCGGGTCGAGTCGACCAGGCGGAACCCGTCGCCCAGCATGCGGAAGCCGACGAGCACGTCCAGGTCGGGATGGCACAGCCACAGCCGCTCGACGGCGCTCCCGCCCGCCGCCCCGGCCACGGCGACGACGGCGCGGGCGGCCGCCGGCTCCTTCACGTCGAGGGACAGCTCGAAGTCCGTGCCGCACTCGGCGTAGAGGTCGCCGAGGGACGGCACGTGGGCCGGCAGGGCGGCGCGGTCGACGTCGGCGATCTGGCGCTTGCGCCGCCCGGTCCGCACCACCCCGTCGTGGTCGAGGACGGCCACCCCGTCGGCGGTCAGCCACACGTCGCTCTCGAGGCCGCTGGCCCCGAGCCGGAGGCCCAGCCGGAACGCCTCGAGGGTGTTCTCGGGGGCGTGCGCCCTGGCCCCCCGATGCGCGAACGTGACCGGAGGGCGGAGGAGCGATGGCAGACGGGGGGGCATCCCTGCCATCCTTGCGCCCGGGAGGGGTAGGCCGCGCGACCCATTCGCCTCAAGGGGTCGTACGGCACTGCCGATGGCTTGGCCGAGCAAGGCTGGAGAGGGAGGCCGGTGCCGTGGCGACGATTCGGGCGAGCTGCGCGGACTGCGGAGACGTCGAGCTGACGACGAGAGATGTGCACGTGCGCGTGTGCGAGGCGGACAACTCCGGCTCGTACTCGTTCCGGTGCCCGCGCTGCCACATGGCGGTCGTGAAGCCGGCCGAGCCGAGGATCGTCGACCTGCTCGTCGCCTCGGGCGTGCCGATGTCGATGTGGAAGCTGCCGGCCGAGCTGGCCGAGCCGCGGTCGGGCGCGCCGATCACCCACGACGACCTGCTGGACTTCCACGAGCTGCTGCACCGCGACGACCGCTGGTTCGCCCAGGTGTCGTCCATGGTCCGCTGACCGCCGCGCCCTAGGCTCTGCGGGCGTGGACCCCCTGTGGGCCGTGCCCGTCGTGCTGCTCGTCCTCGGCGCCGCGCCGATCGCCTACCTGCTGCGGGAGGTCGCCGGCGAGGTGCGGGCCCTGCGGGTGGAGCTGTCGAGGACGGCCGGCGTGCGCCAGGCGGTGGCCGCCCTGCGGGCCGACCTCGAGCGCCGGCCGGCGGCCCCCGGGGCCGACGAGGGCCATCGGTAGACTGCCGCCATGTTCAACATCGGCGGCGGCGAGCTGCTGGTGATCCTCCTCGTGGCCCTGATCGTCCTCGGCCCGAACCGGCTCCCCTCCGCCGCCCGCCAGGTCGGCCAGTTCATGGGCGAGCTGCGGCGCCTGTCGAGCGGCTTCCAGCAGGAGCTGCGCGACGCGCTGGAGGAGCCGCTCGACACCACCGAGCCGGACCCCGGCTGGCAGCACCGCCGCCGGGCGCCGTCGCGCCAGGCCCAGCTCCGCCCGGCCGCCGGCGTCGACCACCAGGCCCGCCCGCCCGTGGACGCCACCGCCACCACCACCGCCGCGGTGCCGACCGCCGAGCCCGCTGTCGCCGAGCCCGAGGCCGACCCGACGGCCAGCTCCGGCCCGGTCGGGGCGGCGCCCGACGCCCCGGAGGCGCCCGAGCCCGAGGAGGCGGCCGACCCGACCGCCGCCACCGGCCCCGTCGTCGCCGCCCCCGAGGCGCCCGACGCCCAGGGCGGCGAGCGGGCCGTCGGCTAGGGCCGGCCGGTGGCCGTCGCGCCCTCCGACCCCACCGACGAGGACCTCCCCGACCCCCTCGAATCGGGGCGGATGACCCTCGTCGAGCACCTGGCCGAGCTGCGGTCGCGGCTGGTCAAGTCCGTCGTCGCCGTCGTCCTCGGCGGCGTGGTGGCCTTCGTCTTCTACCCGGCGATCTTCGACGTGCTGGTCGACCCGTACTGCGCGGTGTCCGCCGACGGCGAGTGCCGACTGCTCCAGACCGACCCGCTCGAGGGCTTCGCCGTCCGCATGAAGATCGCCGGCTACGGCGGCCTCGCCCTCGCCATGCCGGTGATCCTCTGGCAGCTCTGGCGGTTCGTGACCCCCGGCCTGTACCCGAAGGAGAAGCGGTACGCCATCCCGTTCGTGGCGTCGGCCGTCGCCCTCTTCGCGCTGGGCGCCGGCCTCGCCTACTGGACCCTGCCGAAGGCCCTCGGCTTCCTCGCCTCGATCGGCGGCGAGGAGCTCGAGCAGTTCTACACGCCGGGCAAGTACCTCTCGCTGATCACCTACATGATGCTGGCCTTCGGGATCGGCTTCGAGTTCCCGATCCTGCTGATCTTCCTCCAGATGGCCGGCATCATCGAGAGCCGGACCCTGCGGTCCTGGCGCCGCTACGCCATCGTCGGGATCGTCGTGCTCGTCGCCGTCATCACCCCGAGCGGCGACCCCTACAGCCTCGCCATCCTGTCGGTCCCGATGTACCTGTTCTACGAGGGGTCGATCCTCGTGGGGTGGCTGATCGCCCGCCGGCGGCCCGATGGCTGACCCGGCGCTGCTCGCCCACTACGACTTCGACCTCGACGACTTCCAGCTCCGGGCCATCGACGCGCTCGACGCCGGCCGCTCGGTCCTCGTCGCCGCGCCGACCGGGTCGGGCAAGACCGTCGTCGCCGAGTACGCCGTCGCCAGGGCGCTGCACGAGGGCGGCAAGGCGTTCTACACGACGCCCATCAAGGCGCTGTCGAACCAGAAGTACGGCGACCTCGTCCGCCGGCACGGCCCCGACCGGGTCGGCCTGCTCACCGGCGACAACGCCATCAACGGCGACGCCCCCGTCGTCGTGATGACCACCGAGGTCCTCCGCAACATGATCTACGCGGGGTCGCCGGCCCTCGACGGCCTGCGCTTCGTGGTGCTCGACGAGGTGCACTACCTGCAGGACGCCTACCGGGGGCCGGTGTGGGAGGAGGTCATCATCCACGCCCCGCCCGAGGTGCGGCTGGTGTGCCTGTCGGCGACCGTGTCGAACGCCGAGGAGCTGGCCGACTGGATCACCACCGTGCGGGGCCCGACGACGACGGTGATCGAGGAGCGCCGGCCGGTCGAGCTGCGGAACCTGTACCTGGTCGGCGACCGGGCGGCGACCGAGCCCCACCTGCTGCCCACCCTGGTCGACGGCCGCCCCAACCCGGAGGCCGACCGGCTCGACGCCGAGTCCCTGCGCCGCCCGGCGCCGCCGCGGGGCCGGCGCCGCCACCGCCTCTACACGCCCCGCCGGCTCGAGGTCGTCGACCGGCTGGCCGCCGAGGAGATGCTCCCGGCCATCTACTTCATCTTCAGCCGGGCGGCCTGCGACGACGCCGTCGCCGCCTGCCTCGACGGCGGGTTGCGGCTGACGTCGTCGCCCGAGCGGGAGCGCATCCGGACCATCGTCGAGGACCGCACGGCGGCGCTGTCCGACGACGACCTGCACGTCCTCGGCTACCAGCGCTGGGTGGCCGGCCTCGAGGCCGGCATCGCCGCCCACCACGCCGGGATGGTGCCGCCGTTCAAGGAGGCGGTCGAGGCCTGCTTCGCCGAGGGGCTCGTCAAGGTCGTGTTCGCCACCGAGACCCTCGCCCTCGGCATCAACATGCCGGCCCGCTCGGTGGTCATCGAGAAGCTGAGCAAGTTCCAGGGCGAGCGCCACGAGTTCCTCACCCCCGGCGAGTACACCCAGCTGACCGGGCGGGCCGGGCGGCGGGGCATCGACCGGGTGGGCTACGCGGTCGTGCTGTGGTCGCCGTTCGTGCCCTTCGACCAGGTGGCCGGCCTGGCGTCGAGCCGGACGTTCGCGCTCACCTCCGCCTTCCGGCCGACCTACAACATGGCGGCCAACCTCGTCGCCCGCTACGCCGCCGACACGGCCCACCACCTGCTGAACCTGTCGTTCGCGCAGTACCAGGCGGACCGGGCCGTGGTCCGCATGGAGGCGCGGCTCGAACAGCGCGAGGCCGCGCTGCGGCGGGCGAGGGAGGCCGCGACCTGCGACCGGGGCGACGTCGCCGAGTACCGCCGGCTGGTGGCCGAGGTCCACGCCCGCCGGCGGGCCGCCCGGCCGTCCAGGGGCGCCATCGACGCCGCCGTCGAGCGGCTGCGCCCGGGCGACGTCATCCCGCTCCACCACCGGCGCTCGGCCGGCCGGGGGGCGGTCCTGTCGGTGTCGTGGCGCCGGGGCGGGGCGGCCAGGGTCAGGGTCGTCAGCCCGCACCGCCGGGTCATCAACCTCGACGTCGGCGAGTTCACCGAGCCGCCCATCCCCATCGGCCACGTCGAGCTCCCGACCCCCTACGCGCCGAACAACCACGCCTTCCAGCAGGAGGTGGCGGCCGCCCTCCGGCGGGCCAAGCTCGGCCCGCCCCGGGGGTCGCGCCGCGACGACCTCGACGGCGACGGGGCCGGCGACCCGGTGGCCGAGGCGGAGGCGGCGGCGGCCGCCCACCCGGTGGCGGGCTGCCCGGACGCCGAGGAGCACGTGCGGGCGGCGGCGACGGCCGAGCGGCTGGGCAGGGAGATCGACGACATCGAGGAGCGGGTGCGGGGGAGGACCGAGTCGCTGGCCCGCCGCTTCGACCGGGTGTTGCGCCTCCTCGAGGCCTGGGGCTACCTCGACGGGTGGGCGCTCACCGGGCGGGGCCGGCGCCTCGCCCGCATCTACCACGAGTGCGACCTGCTGGTGGCCGAGGCGCTCGAGACCGGGCTGCTCGACGGCCTCGACCCGGCGGCCATGGCGGCCATGGTCTCGTGCTTCACCTACGAGCACCGCAGCCCGACCCCGCCGCCGCCGCCCTGGTTCCCGTCGCCGAGGGTGCGGTCGCGCTTCGAGGCGCTGGAGGAGATCGCCGCCGAGCTGAACACCGACGAGGACGAGGCCGGGCTGACCCTCACGAGGGCGCCCGACCCGACGTTCGCGGCGCTGGCCCACGCCTGGGCGGCCGGCGAGGCCCTCGACGAGGTGCTGGAGGACGAGGACCTCTCCGGCGGCGACTTCGTCCGCAACGTGAAGCAGCTCGTGGACCTCCTGCGCCAGGTCGGCGACGTGGCCGGCGACGAGGCCACCGGCCGGTCGGCCCGCCGGGCGGCCGAGGCCCTCCACCGGGGCGTCGTCGCGGCCTCGTCGACGGTGGCCGACGCCGTCGACGACGACGCGCCCCGCGAGGTCCCGGCCGGCCGCCCCGTCGACCAGCCGTGAGCCCCGCCCGGCCGGGCCCGACGGGCCGGCCCGCCGGCGCCGGCCCGGTCGCCGGGCGAGCGGCGGCGGCGGGCGCCGGGGAGCGCTGAGCGGGGCGTGCCCGTCGAGAAGGGCCGGCCGTGGGGCGAGCCGGGCGACCTGCCGGCCGGCGGCGTGCTCGTCCGCTCCGACGCCGAGGCGGCCGACGCGGTGACCCGGGCCCGGCGGGCAGGGGAGGAGGTGCCGGCGCTCGGCCTGCTCGGCGGCGACCTGTGCCGGACGGTCGGCGGGCGGGGCGACGAGGCCCGGCTGGCGCCCGGCGGCGGGAGCGTCCGCCTGCCGTGCGACCTCGGCGCCGCCCTCCTCGACGGCCGGCTGCACTGGTTCGTCGCCCACCTGGTGGCCCGCCGGTCGTGGTGGCGGGGCCGGCTGTTCGCGGCGATGAACGCCCAGTGGCTCGGCCGCTGGGACGTGGCCCCCCGGGCCCACCCGGGCGACGGGCTGCTCGACGTGCTCGACGTCCCCGCCCTCGGCCCCGGCGACCGGTGGAAGGCGTGGCGGCGGCTGCCGTCCGGCACCCACGTGCCCCACCCGGGCATCCGCCAGCAGCGGGCCGCCGCCGTCCAGGCCACGTTCGACCCGCCCCTGCCGGTGTGGCTCGACGGCCGCCCCGTCGGCGCCGTCCGCCACGTCTCGGTGCGGCTGGAGCCGGACGCGCTGCTCGTCGTCGTCTGAGCGGCGGGCCCGCCGCTACGGTCGGGCCGATGCGCGCCTGGATCCTCGACGAGTCGCCCGGCAGCTACCGCTGGGGCGAGATCGACACCCCGGAGCCCGGGCGGGACGAGGTGCGGGTGCGGCCGGTGGCGTCGGCCCTCAACCACATGGACGTCTGGCTGACGAAGGGCCTGCCCAAGCCGGACCTGCCCCACGTGCCCGGCTGCGACGTGGCCGGGGTGGTCGACGCCGTCGGCGAGGGGGTGGTCGGGGTGGCGGAGGGCGACGAGGTCGTCGTCAACCCGTCGGTCTCGTGCCGGCGCTGCCACTGGTGCCTGGCCGGCGAGTCGCCCTACTGCGACGAGTTCGCCATCCTCGGCGAGGAGGGCTGGGGCGGGCACGCCGAGGGGGTCGTCGTCCCGGCCGCCAACGTGGTCCCCCGGCCGGCGGGGCGGTCGTGGGAGGAGTGCGCGGCCTACCCGCTCGCCACGCTGACCGCCTGGCGGATGCTGCGCCGGGCCCGGCTGGCGGCCGGCGAGACCGTCCTCGTCGTCGGCATCGGCGGCGGCGTGGCCATGGCCGCCCTCGCCCTGGCCAAGTGGTCGGGGGCGACGGTCGTCGTCACGTCCAGGGACGCCGGCAAGCGGGAGCGGGCCCTGGCCCTCGGCGCCGACGCCGCCGTCGACTCGTCCGCCGACCGGTGGGACGTGAAGGCCGACGTGGTCGTCGAGAGCGTGGGCGCGGCCACCTGGGCCCAGTCGGTGCGCAGCCTGGAGAAGGGCGGCCGGCTGGTGCTCTGCGGCGGCACGTCGGGCACCAAGGTCGAGCTGAACCTGCCCCGCCTCTGGTTCTCCCAGCACGAGGTGATCGGGTCGACGATGGGCTCCTACGGCGAGTTCGACGAGGTGACCCGCCTGGTCGCCGCCGGGCTGCCCGTCCAGGTCGACGTCGTCGAGCCGATCGACGCCTACCCGGCCGCCCTCGACCGTCTGGCCAGGGGCGAGCAGATGGGGAAGATCGTCCTGCGCCACGACTGACGTGCCGGCCCGGGGTGTGACCCCCGCCTCGTAGGCTCACGGTGTGCAACTGGACGAGCTGAAGCAGCGGCTGTGCGACGAGGTGGACCGCCGGGCCGAGGCGCTCGTGGACGCCTCCCACCAGATCCACGCCCGGCCGGAGCTCTGCTACGAGGAGCACTTCGCCGCCGACCTGCTGGCGTCGCTCCTCGACGCCGACGGGCTGGAGCCCAACCTCGGCGCCTACGACCTGGAGACGGCGTTCGCGGCCAGGGCCGGGAGCGGCGACGGGCCGACCATCGCCGTGCTCTGCGAGTACGACGCCCTCCCCGGCATCGGCCACGCCTGCGGACACAACATCATCGGCACCGCCGGCCTGGGCGCCGGGCTCGCCGCCGCGGCGCTGGCCGACGAGGTCGGCGGCCGGGTCGTGATCCTCGGCACGCCGGCCGAGGAGGGCGGCGGCGGCAAGGTGTTCATGGCCGACCGGGGCGCGCTCGACGGGGTCGACGCCGCGCTGATGGTCCACCCGGCCAACCGGGACCTCACGGCGATGAACGCCATCGCCATCCAGCAGCTGTGGGTCGACTACCACGGCAAGGCCGCCCACGCCGCCGCCTTCCCGTTCAAGGGCCGCAACGCCCTCGACGCCGCCGTCCTCGGCTACGTCAACGTCGCCGCCCTGCGCCAGCACATCCGGCCCGACGAGCGGGTCCACGGGATCTTCACCAAGGCCGGGGAGAAGCCGAACATCGTCCCCGAGCACGCCGCCGCCCAATGGTACGTGCGCTCGCCCAAGGTGGCCAGCCTGGAGGAGCTGAAGGCCAGGGTGCACGCCTGCCTGGAGGCGGGCGCGGCCGCCGCCGGCTGCACGATGTCGGCGGAGTGGAAGGACCCGATGTACTTCGACATGATCGACAACGGCCCGATGGTGGCCGCCTGGGTGGACAACGCCCGCCGGGTCGGCCGGGAGCCGGTCGACCCGAGCGTGGGCCGGCCCGGCGTCGTCGGCAGCACGGACATGGGCAACGTGAGCCACCGGGTGCCGTCGATCCACCCGATGATCCAGGTGTCGCCGCCCGACATCCCCATCCACTCGCCCGAGTTCACCGCGTTCGCCGGGTCGCCCGACGGCGACCTCGCCGTGCTCGACGGGGCCAAGATGCTGGCCATGACCATCGCCGACCTGTGGCTCCGGCCCGACGTGCTCGACGCCGCCAAGGCGGAGTTCGCGGCGGCGGAGAAGTCGTGACCCGCACGGCCGGGGTCCGCGATCTGCCGCGGGGGCGACCGTAGAGTCGCCCGCCGTGACCCTGTACGTCGCCGAGGAGTTCACCGACGACGAGGAGGACGTCCTCCGCCGCTACTTCACGAACCTCGACGGCCCGGTGTTCGCCCTGGTGAACCTGCCCGAGGTGGTGAAGGGGGCGCTGTTCGCCCGCTACTCCCGGTCGCCGAAGAGCCTGCGCCGGCTCTTCCTCGACGAGTTCGTGGGGGACCTCGACGTCACCGGCGACGCCGGCATCGACGCCACCGTGGGGCTGCGGCGGGCCGAGGAGCTCTACGACCGGGTCTTCTTCGCCTACGGGGACGACTCGGTGGCCCAGCTCGGCGGGGTCCACCTCGCCTGCGAGCAGGCCTCGAAC
The DNA here is from genome assembly GCA_036399815.1 of Acidimicrobiales bacterium. NCBI lineage: Bacteria > Bacillati > Actinomycetota > Acidimicrobiia > Acidimicrobiales > Acidimicrobiales bacterium. Next base: position 33,448 of record DASWMK010000043.1, on the reverse strand, counting down.
CTGCTCACCAAGGTGCTCGAGTGGGGCCGGCTGATGTCCTACCTGGAGCAGTCGACCAGGTACATCGCCTACGACACGAGGCTCGGCGGGCGCTACCGCTTCTACCGGGACCCGGAGGTCTGCTCGTCGCCGCTCGGCACCCGCTACGTGGGCGACATGGACCGGCTGTTCGACGCCTACGCCGGCCTCGTCCCGGCCCTCCAGGACTGGTTCAGGGTCTGCACGCCGAAGCAGGCCGGCGACTCCGACCTCGTCTACCGCCAGGCGGTGCGGGCCAAGGCGCTGGACGCGGCCCGCGGGGTGCTGCCGGCGGCCTCGCTGTCCAACGTCGGGATCTACGGCACGGGGCAGGGCTACGAGCAGCTCCTGCTGCGCATGCGGGCCCACCCGCTGCCCGAGGCCAGGGCCTACGCCGACCTGATGCTCACCGAGCTGCGCAAGGTCATCCCGTCGTTCCTCAAGCGGGTCGACCTGGCCGACCGGGGCGGGGCCTGGTCGGCCTACCTGGCCTCGACCAGGGAGGCGATGGCGGGCCTGGCCGCCGAGCTGTTCGCCGGGGAGGAGCCGGCGCCGTCGCCCGAGGTCCGCCTGGTCGACCACGACCCCGAGGCCGAGACCAAGCTCGTGACGGCGATGCTCTACCCGTACACGACCCTGCCCGAGGACCAGGTCGAGAAGCGGGTGCGGGGGATGGGCGCCGACGAGCGCTTGGCCGTCGTGCGGGCCTACGTGGGGGAGCGGGCCAACCGGCGCCACAAGCCGGGCCGGGCGCTCGAGCGGGTGGCCTACCGCTTCGACGTCCTCGCCGACTACGGCGCCTTCCGGGACCTCCAGCGCCACCGCATGCTGACCATCGAGTGGCAGGCGCTCAGCCCCCGGCACGGCTACGACCGTCCCGCCGCCGTGGACGCCGCCGGGCTGGACGGGCCCTTCGACGAGGCCATGGACCGCTCGGCCGCCCTGTACGAGGCGCTGGCCGAGCGCTTCCCCGAGCAGGCCGCCTACGTCGTGTGCCTGGCCTACCGGGTGCGGTTCAGCATCCAGCTCAACGCCCGCGAGGCCATGCACCTGATCGAGCTGCGCACCACCACCCAGGGCCACCCCGCCTACCGCCGCATCGGCCAGGAGATGCACCGCCTCATCGAGGAGGAGGCCGGCCACCCGGCGGTGGCGGAGATGATGCGCTTCGCCGACCACTCGCCCGAGCCCGACCTCGAGCGCCTCGAGTCCGAGCGCCGGGCCGAGCGCCGCCGCCCGACCCTCGACTAGAGGTCGAGGTTCGACCTCCACGGGAGGTCGAGGCCGGTCGAGGTTGACAGCGGAGGGCGGCGTTCCGTACCGTTCCGGCCACGGCGGGTGGAGCCCGGGGGCCGTGGAGGTCCCGAGCCGTGCCCTGTCGTGCACCCGTCCACCGCCTGGTCGCGATCGCCGCCGCGCTGGTCGCCCTCGTCGCCGCGCCCGCGGCGGCCGACGTCGTCGTCCGGCCGGGGGAGACCCTCTCGTCGGTCGCCGCCGCCCACGGGGTGGCCCTCGCCGACCTGGCCGCCGCCAACGGCATCGCCGACCCGGACCACGTGGTCGCCGGCACGGTCCTGCGCCTCCCCGCCCGCCCCTACCGGGTGGCCGCCGGCGACACGCTGTCCTCGGTCGCCGCCGCCCACGGGGTGGCGCTCGCCGACCTGGTCGCCGCCAATGGGCTGGCCGACCCCAACCTGGTCCCGGTGGGCACGGTGCTGACGATCCCGGCCGGCGGGGGAGCGGCGCCGGCGGCAGCGCCGGCCGTCGCGGCGACCACCCCGGGGGCGGCCGCCGCCTACACCGTGCAGCCCGGCGACACGCTCTCGGGCATCGCCGGGCGCTTCGGCGTGTCGGTGGCCGCCGTGGCCGCCGAGAACGGAATCGCCGACGCCGGCCTCGTCGTCGCCGGCCGCACCCTGCGCATCCCCGAGCCCCCCTCGATCGCCGAGCGGATCGCCGCCGACCCGGCCCGGGCCGCCCTCGACCCCGAGTTCGACCGGTGGGCGGCGGCCTACGGCGTCCCCGCCGACCTCCTCCAGGCGATGACCTGGCTCGAGTCGGGCTGGCAGGCCGGGCTGCGCTCGTCGGCGGGCGCCATCGGCGTCGGCCAGCTGCTCCCCGAGACCGTCGCCTTCGTCGAGGGGCTGATCGGCGAGGACCTCGACCCCTGGGACGCGGCCGACAACGTGCGCCTCTCCGCCCGCTACCTGCGCTGGCTGCTCGACCAGACCGGCGGCGACGTGGCGACGTCGGTGGCCGCCTACTACCAGGGGCTGGCCTCGGTCCGCACGGTCGGGCCGTACGCCGGGACCGCCGACTACGTCGAGCTGGTGCTGTCCCTTCGCGCCCGATTCTGAACACGACGGCTGACCAGCGCAGACGCGAGAAAGCCCTGGTCAGGGCGTCGCGCGGCCGCTTGACAGGCCGGGCGTCCGCCGTCAACATCTGGGCACCCTCTCGAGGGTGGGAACGGGTGCGAGGGGCCCGGGTCGCCAAGTAGAGAACGCTTCGGTGTGCCCGTGCCGGGTCCCCGGCGCCGGTGCACCGGTGACGGTGCCAACGGCGGGTCGGGCCCCTCCCCAAACAACCCTCGCCGGATCGCGCTGCTCTCGTCGGGACCGAGAAGGGTCCGAGGCCCCCGACGGCGAAGGAAGGCGCCGGGCACGAGCCGCCCACGTCGCCGACCGTCGCCGAACCCGGGAAGGGGGCCCACCCTGGACGCGATCATCTCCCTGCGGGGCGTCACCAAGTCCTTCGGCTCCCACACGGTGCTGAAGGACATCACCTTCGACATCCCGAAGGGCAAGATCAGCGCCATCATGGGCCCGTCGGGGACGGGCAAGTCGGTGCTGCTGAAGAACATCATCGGCCTGCTCCGCCCGGACGCCGGCGAGATCTGGGTGGACGGCGAGGAGACCGTCCGCATGCGGGACCGGGACCTCTACCGGGTCCGGCGCAAGTTCGGCGTGCTGTTCCAGGACGGCGCCCTGTTCGGCTCGATGAGCCTCTACGACAACATCGCCTTCCCCCTCCGCGAGCACACGACGAAGTCCGAGCGCGAGATCCGCCGCATCGTCCACGAGAAGGCCGAGCTGGTGGGCCTGCTCGACCACCTGAAGAAGGCGCCGGGCGAGGTGTCGGGCGGCATGAAGAAGCGGGCCGGGCTGGCCCGGGCGCTCGCCATGGACCCCGAGATCGTCCTGTTCGACGAGCCCGACTCCGGCCTCGACCCCGTCCGCGTCTCCTACCTCGACGAGCTGGTGAAGAAGACCCAGGAGGAGACCGGGGCGACGTTCTTCATCATCACCCACAACATCCCGTCGGTCATGCGGACCGCCGACTACGTCGGGGTCCTCTACCGGTCGGGGCTCGTCCGCTTCGCGGCCAGGGACGAGATGGTGGCCTCGGACGACCCGATCATCCGCCAGTTCCTCGCCGGCCGGGCCAAGGGCCCGATCGGGATCGACGAGCTCGCCGAGGAGGAGAGCGAGATCGAGCGGGAGCTGGTGGCCCGGGAGGAGGCCCGCCTGGCCCGCGACCGGGCCCAGGGCCAGCGCGAGCCCGAGGTCATGACCGTCTGATGGCCGGCCCGACCGTCACTGCCGCCCGCCGCCCGGGGAGCGCCCGCTGATGGCCGCCGTCCGCATCCCGCTCGTCGGCAAGGCGACCACCCTGTTCCGGGAGACCGGGAGCATGGCCGCCCTCGGCATGGAGGCCATGCGGCGGGTCTTCTCCCGTCCCTGGCCGGTCGGCGAGTTCGTCGACCAGTGCTGGTTCATCGCCAAGGTGACGACCATCCCCGTCATCCTCATCTCGATCCCGTTCGGGATCGTCATCGTCCTCCAGGTCGGCGCCCTCACCCGCCAGCTCGGGGCCGAGGCCCACACCGGGTCGGCGCTCGTGCTCGCCGTCGTCCGGGAGCAGGCGCCGATCGCCACGGCGCTGCTGATCGCCGGGGCCGGCGGGTCGGCCATGTGCGCCGACCTCGGCGCCCGCCGCATCCGGGACGAGATCTCGGCCATGGAGGTCATGGCCGTCAACCCGGTCCAGCGGCTGGTCCTGCCCCGCATCCTGGCCGCCACCGTCCTCGCCATCCTGCTCGACGCCGTCGTCACGGCCGCCGGCCTCACCGGGGGGTGGTTCTTCGCCACCCAGGTGAACGACGTGACCTCGTCGAGCTTCTTCGCCTCGTTCAACGAGCTCAGCCAGCTGTCCGACCTGTGGCTGGCGCTCACCAAGGCGGCCATCTTCGGGTTCATCGCCGGCGTGGTCGCCTGCTACAAGGGCATGTCGGTCAAGGGCGGCCCGAAGGGCGTGGGCGACGCCGTCAACCAGGCCGTCGTGATCACGTTCATCCTGCTGTTCTTCGTGAACTACGTGCTCACGACCATCTACTTCAACTTCGTCCCCCAGAAGGTGTGACCGTGGCCGTCCCGACCGCCGCCCGCACCGACCACGGACCCGTCACCCGCCTCGCGGCCAGGCCCATCGGCGCCGGCCTCGGGCCGTTCGCCCAGCTGTTCGACCAGTTCCGGTTCTCGGCCCGGATCCTCCGGGGCATGCCGTCGGCCCTGCACTACCGCAAGGAGATCGTCGCCCTCGTCTCCGACATCACCGTCGGCGCCGGGGCCCTCGTCCTCGGCGGCGGCATGTTCTTCGTGATCTTCACGCTCAGCTTCTTCACCGGCACCGAGGTCGGCCTCCAGGGCTTCCAGGCCCTCGAGCAGATCGGCGCCGAGGCGTTCACCGGGATCATCTCCTCGGTCGCCAACACCCGCGAGATCACCCCCCTGATCGCCGGCGTGGCCCTGGCCGCCCAGATCGGCGCCGGGTTCACGGCCCAGATCGGCGCCATGCGGATCAGCGACGAGATCGACGCCCTCGAGGTGATGGGCGTCGACAGCTTCGTCTACCTCGTCACCACCAGGGTGTGGGCCGCGCTGATCACGATGATCCCGCTCTACCTGGCCGCCCTGTTCTCGAGCTACCTGGCCACCGAGCTGATCGTCACGAAGTTCTTCACCCTGTCGCCCGGCGTCTACCAGCACTACTTCCGGCTGTTCCTGCCGCCGGTCGACATCTTCTACTCGTTCGTGAAGGCGCTGGTCTTCGCCGTCGCCGTCACCCTCATCCACTGCTACTACGGCTACTACGCGAGCGGCGGGCCGGCCGGGGTGGGGGAGGCGGCCGGCAAGGCCATCCGGGTGTCGCTGATCGTCGTCGTCCTGTTGAACCTCCTGTTCTCGCTGCTGTTCTACGGCGGCCAGGACACGGCGAGGATCGTGGGCTGAGGGGCGGGGATGACGAAGGCCCACCGCGCCGTCGGCTCCGTCGCCATCCTGTTGCTGGTCCTGTCGGCCTGCGTGGTCGCCGTGCGGGCCGCCTACGGCGAGTTCGCCGACACCTACGAGGTCTCCGCGCTGTTCCCGAGGGCCGGCGAGGCCATGCGGCCGGGCGCTGACGTGAAGGTGCGGGGCGTCAACGTCGGCGAGGTGAGCGGGATCCGCCTGGAGGACCGGCGGGTGCGGATCACGATGGAGATCGACGACGACGTCCGCATCCCCACCGACGTCACCGCCACCGTCAAGCCGAAGACCCTGTTCGGGGAGAAGTTCGTCGACCTCGAGTTCACCGACGGGGCCGGCGGGCCGTTCCTCGCCGACGGCGACGAGATCGCCGAGGCGGGCGCGGCCACCGAGGTGGAGGAGATGGTCGCCGGCCTGACCCCGCTGTTCGAGGGCATCGACGAGACCGAGCTGGCCACCCTGCTGAGCGAGCTCACCGAGGCGGCCGCCGGGCAGGGCGACGACGTGGCCCGCTCCCTCGACAGCGCTGCCGCGGCCACCGACGTGCTGGCCGACACGATCGACCAGCAGCTGGCGGCGCTCGACTCGTGGGCCGCCTTCCAGGAGGCCATCCGCTCGATCGGCCCCGACCTGAACGCCATCAGCGCCAACTCGAACCTGTCCCTGCCCGAGTTCAACGCCCACGAGGCCGACTTCCAGCGGGTGCTCACCACCGTGAAGCCGTTCGCCGACGACCTCGCCGACCTGCTCGCCACCTACCGGCCGGACATCGACACGATGCTCGACCGGGGCGAGAACGTCGTGCGCGTCCTGCTCGCGAGGGAGCGGGAGGTGTCCGAGACCATCTACGGGCTGTCGCGCTACGTGCTCAAGCTGGGGACGGCGTCGAGCGCCGAGACCCTGCCCGACGGCACGAAGTTCGCCTACTTCAAGAACTTCATCCTCTTCGACGACATCGAGCGGGCGCTGTGCGAGGCGCTGGCCCCGCCGGAGGGCGCCCCGCCGGAGCTGGCCGCCCTGCGGGACGCGCTGCTCGGCTCGGGCAGCGTCATGGACTGCGCCGGCTACGCCGAGTCGCCGCCGACCGACGGCCCGGGCACGCCCGAGCTGCCCGGGCTCCCGGACCCGCCGGCCGCCGGCCAGCCGGCCGCCCCCCAGGCCCAGGCGGGGGCGCCGGGCGCCGTGCAGGACCTCGTCGACGACCTGGGCGCCGGCATCGGCGCGGTCGACACGTCGCAGCCGGCGACGGTCGAGGTGCTGGTGGACCGCATCCTCGGGAGCGACCGGTGAAGCGGCTCGTCTCCCGCCTGTTCAAGGGCGCCCGCGGCAAGCGGGGCCGCACGGTCCTGAAGCTCACCCTCTACTCGCTCGCCTGCCTCGCCACCCTGGCCAAGCTCGTGTCGCTGATCGGCAACGTCGACTTCTTCGCCGACCAGACCGGCTACGAGGCCGAGGTCGACGACGTCACCGGCCTGCTCGTGAACGACGAGGTGAAGATCGCCGGCGTGCCGGTCGGCAAGGTCACCGGCATCTCCGTCGAGCGCGGGGTGGCGGTCGTCCGCTTCGAAGTGGACGACGAGGTGGCGCTGCGGGACTCGACCAGGGTCGGGGTCCGCTGGCGGAACATCTTCGGCCAGAAGTACCTCTACCTCTACCCGGGCGACGAGGGCGACGTCCTCCAGCCGGGCGACCGCCTGCCGATCGAGCAGGCCGTGCCGTCGGCCGACGTCGGCGACTTCCTGAACGCCGTCGGCCCGGTCCTCCAGGCCATCGACCCGGCCGACGCCAACGCCTTCGTCGAGGCCGTCATGCAGGCCCTCCAGGGCAACGAGTCCAACGTGAGGGGCCTGATCGACGACGCCGCCGTCGTGTCCCAGACCGTCGGCGGGCTCGACGAGGAGGTCGGGCGGGTCATCGAGAACATGGAGGACGTGCTGTCCGCGCTCGCCGACCGCGACGAGGCGGTGGACGCCACCATCCGCAACCTCTCGTCGCTGTCGGACACCCTGGCCGCCAACAACGACGCGCTGGAGTCGCTGGTCGTCAACTTCGCCGACGTCCAGTCCCAGCTCCAGGAGCTGGTCGAGTCCAACCGGGGCGACCTCGACACGGCCATCGCCAACCTCCAGGAGATCACCGACGTCCTGGCCGAGCACCGCGACGACCTGGAGGCCGGCCTGTCGACCCTGCCGACCGGCCTGATCCCGTACCACCAGATCTCCTCGTACGGCCAGTGGTTCCAGGTGCGGGCCATCGTGGTCTGCCTGGCCAACCAGTCCTCGTGCACCAGGGAGGACGCCACGAGCGGCGCCCTGCCCGGCGCCGACACCGGCAACGCCGGCGGGCCGACCGTGGCCGACGTCGTCGGCTTCGCGCTGGCGGGGGGCAGCGGGTGAAGGCCTTCACCGAGCGCAACCCCGTCGTCATCGGGATCGTGGTCGTCAGCCTGATCGCCGGCGCCACCCTGGCCGCCGTCGCCCTCGACGCCGGCCTGTTCGCCCACCGCTACACGGTCCTCGCCCGCTTCGAGGACACGGCCGGCCTGAAGGCGGGCGACAAGGTGCGGGTGGCGGGCGTGCCGTCCGGCGAGGTCGGCGGCATCCACCAGCAGGACGGCGCGGTCGAGGTCGAGCTCGAGGTCGACGAGGGGGTCGAGCTGTCGGGCGACACCCGGGCGGCGATCGTGGTCGAGACGCTGCTCGGCCAGAAGTACGTGCGCCTCACCACGGGGGACGACTGGGCCCACCCCCTCGCCGACGGCGACGTAATCACCGACACGAGGACGCCGACCGAGGTGCTCGACCTCCAGAACGTCGGCACCCCGCTGCTCGAGGAGAGCGACGGCCAGGCCCTGAACGACCTGATGCGCAGCTTGTCCGACGTCACCGAGGGCAAGCGCGAGCAGGTCCGCCAGATCATCGAGGGGCTCGACCGGCTGACGTCGGCGGTCAACGAGCGGCAGGCGGAGGCCCGCAGCCTCATCGACTCGGCGGCCGTGCTCGGGTCGACCCTCGCCGAGCGGGACGCCGACCTGCTGAACGCCATCGACAACCTGAACGTCGTCGTCGGCTCGCTGGCCGAGCGCCGCACCGAGCTGGTCCGCCTGCTCGACGCGACCGCGGCGGCCGCCGGCGCCACCGCCGACCTCGTGGGCGACAACCGCGAGCGCCTCGACGCCGTGCTCGACGAGCTCCACGCCGACCTGCAGATCGTCGGCCGCCACCAGGTCGACCTGGCCGAGTCGATCGCCTACCTGGGGGTCGCCGTCGAGGGCTTCGCCTCGATCGGCTACTCGGGCCCCGAGGAGACCCCCAACGAGTGGGCCAACATCTTCACCCAGCTCATCGGCCCCCTCGGGCCCGACGCCCTCTTCGGGTCGTGCGGGCTGGTCGACGACGCCCTCGACCTCGCCCTCGGCCCCGACCCCCTGCCGTGCTCGGAGCGCACCGGCCCGCTGCCCGGCGAGGACACGGGCCCCGGCCCGGCCGACCCGGCGGGCGACCCGCCGGCCGGCGCCTCGGGCTCGGCCCCGGCCGCCGCCCCGCCCCGCACCGAGCTCCAGCAGTCCCTCGACGTGCTGATGGCCCCGCTGCTCGGGGGGGAGCGGCCGTGAGGCGCCCGCTCGCCCTCCTCGTCGCCGCCGCGCTGGCCGCCGGCGGGCTGGCCTCGTGCGCCAACAACGGCGGCGACTACCGGGTCAAGGCCGAGTTCACGAGGGCGGTCGGCGTCTACCCCGGGGCGGCGGTGCGGGTGCTCGGCATCGACGTCGGCAGCATCACCGACGTCGAGCCGGTCGAGGACCGGGTGATCGTGACCATGGACGTCGACCAGGACACCACCCTGCCCGCCGACGCCACGGCCACGATCGTCCCGGTCTCCGTCCTCGGCGAGCGCTACGTGCAGCTGGCGCCGGTGTACGACGGCGGCCCGACCCTCGAGCCGGGCTCGACCATCCCCGTCGAGCGCACGTCGGTGCCGGCCGAGATCGACGAGCTGCTCCGCGGGCTCCAGGACTACCTGGGCGCCATCGAGCCGGCCAACGCCAGCGAGCTGGTCACCAACCTGGCCCGCCTGCTCGAGGGCCAGGGCGAGAGCCTCAACCGGCTGATCGAGAACGCCGCCGGCACCTTCGAGCTCCTGGCCGACAAGAGCGACGAGCTGAGCTCGATCGTCGACTCGCTGGCCGACCTCACCGAGACCCTCGGCAGCCGCACCGAGGTGGTGCAGGCCCTCGTCCGCAGCTACGACGTGCTGTCCGGGGCCCTGGCCGAGAACCGGGGCTCGATCGACGCGTTCGTCACCGAGCTCGACCGGGCCGCCGTCGAGCTGGCCGACCTGCTCACCCGCCACCGGGAGCCCCTCCAGGACGACGTCGAGGTCCTCACCACCGTCGGCCGCACCCTGGTCCGCAACCTCGACAGCCTCGACCGGCTGCTCGAGGCCACCCCCCGGCTGTTCGCGGCGGCCGGCCGGGCCTACGACCCGGTCCACAACTGGCTGCCGCTCAACAACCAGACCGAGCCGACCGTCACCAGCCAGCTGTACCTGTTCCGCATCCGGGACCGGCTGGCCGGCATCTGCCGGCGCCTGGCCGCCAACATGGGCGCCGCCGCCCCGGCCGAGCTGCTGCTGTGCGGCGACACCACGTCGGGGTTCTTCGACCGGATCCTCGGCCTGCTCGGCAACGGCCCGCCGCCCCCGCCCGAGCTGCCCGGCCCCGAGGCCGCCCCGCCGGCGGCCGCGCCCCCGGCCTCGCCCGCGCCGACCGTGCCCGGCGCGCCGGCCGTCACCCTGCCGCCCGTCACCGTCCCGCCGGCCGAGGCCCTGCTCCGCGGCCTCGACCTGCTCCGCTCCCTCCTCGGCCCCGACCAGGTGGTCGCCCTCGACGGGCTCGACCCCGAGCTCCTCGACGCCATCGACGAGCTGACCCCCGACCAGCTCCAGGCCCTGGCCCGGCTGACCCCCGAGCAGCTGGCCGCGCTGCGGTCCGTCGACCCCGACCAGCTCGCCGAGGCCGTCGACAACCTGATCGCCGGGACGCTCGACCCGTCGGACCTGCTCGACCAGACCCTCCTCCCCCCGCTGCCAGGAGGCTGACGTGCGCCCTCGCCTGCGCCTGCCCGCCCTGGTCGTCGCCGCGTCGCTGCTGCTGCCGTCCTGCGGGATGGTCGGCGGCGGCGGCGACACCGTGACCGTCCACGCCACCTTCGACGACGTCGCCGACCTCGCCAACGGCGCGCCCGTCCACTACGCCGACGTGCTCGTCGGCCACGTCACCGACATCCGCCTCGACCGGACCGGCACCAGGGCCGAGCTCGTCCTCGAGGTGGACCGGGACGCCGACGTGCCGGCCAACGTCGAGGCCCGGGTGCGGCGGACGACCCCGCTCGGCGAGAAGTTCGTCGACCTGCGGCCGCTCGGCGACGTCGACGAGGGCGAGGCCCTGGCCGACGGGACCACCGTCGTCCGCACCGAGGTGGTGCCGGACGTGGAGCAGCTGATCGCCTCGGGCACCGACCTGTTCGCCGCGCTCAGCGCCTCGGAGATCGCCATCCTCCTCGACGAGGGGGCAGAGGCGTTCGGCGGCAAGGGCAAGCAGCTCCGCGAGCTGCTCGGCGACCTCGGCACCGTGGTCGAGGGCTACGCCGGTCGGACCAGGACGATCGAGCAGCTGATCGACGCCATCGACGAGCTGGCCGCCGCCACCGGGCCGGCGGCCGAGGCCAACGCCACCTCCATCGAGCACCTGGCCGAGACCACGCGGATCCTCGACGAGCAGGACGACCGGCTCTTCGACCTGATCCGGTCGCTGAACCGGCTGGCCGTCGAGGGCGGCAGCATCCTCGACGAGCACCTCGACGAGATGGCCGTCCAGATCGACGGGCTGCGGTCGGTGACGAGCGCCCTCGCCGCCGAGCAGCAGGCCCTCGGCGACCTCCTCGAGTTCACGCCCGCCCACAACGAGGCGCTGGAGCGGGGCGTGAAGGACGACTTCGTGCAGGTGCTGAACGACTTCGTGATCTGCGGGCTCCCCGGCGGCGGCGAGGACCCGTCGTCGCCGCTGAACAGCTGCTCGTACGTCCCGACGGCCCAGGGGGACGGGCGATGATCGGCCGCCGGGTGATCGTCAACCTGGTCGCCTTCCTCGTCCTCACCGGCGTGCTCATCGGCTACGGGGCGTTCACCCTCCTCGGCAACCCGCTCGACGACCCCCGCCGCATCAGCACGGTGCTGAGCGACGCCTCCGGCCTCCGCGAGGGGTTCAGCGTGGACCTCGACGGGGTGGTCGTCGGCGTGGTCGACGACATCGAGCTCGACCAGGACGGCGTGCGGGTGACCGTGGCCCTGGACGACGGCGTCGTCGTCCCGGGCGACGTGGAGGCCACCGTGGTGCGGGCCAGCGCCGTCGGCGAGCAGCGCCTGGAGCTGACCCCGACGGCCGGCGGGACCGCCCCGCCGCTCGGCGACGGCGACGAGGTGCCCGCCGCCGCCGACCACACCCCGCCCGAGCTGAGCGACGTGCTGCGGGTGGTCGTCGACCTCGTCGAGGCCATCCCCACCGAGGACCTGAACACCGTCGTCCACGAGGCGGCGACGGCCGTGCGGGACCGGGCCGACGACCTCCGCTCGCTGACGGCGAACACCGACGTGTTCAACCGGGAGCTGGTGGCCAACGAGGCCGACTTCCGCCGCCTGCTGGCCGCCGCCCCTCCGGTGCTCGACGCCGTCGCCGCCGTCGGGCCCGAGCTGCGGTCCGCCCTCGCCAACACGCGGGTGCTCTCCGAGGTGCTGGCCGAGCGCCGCTTCGACCTCGTCCACCTGATGCAGAGCGGCGCCGACCTCGGCGAGCAGGCCGGCGCCTTCCTCGACGCCGAGCTGCCCAACCTGGGGTGCCTCCTGTCCGACCTCGCCGACCTGTCGGCGTTCATGGACAGCGGCGACCAGCTGGCCGACCTGGACGAGAGCCTCGCCCTCAACCGCCAGTTCTTCGGCCCGGTCGACCTCATCGCGCCCGAGGGCCCGGCGATCGACGTCGGCCTCGGCGCCCCGGCCAGGAACGACCAGACCTGGCTGCGGGTGCGGACCCTCGTGCCGCCGGGCGAGCCCCCGGCCATCCCGTACGAGCCGAAGCGCCAGACCCCCGACACCAAGCCGGGAGCGGCGTGCGTGAGCGAGTTCGGGCCGGGCGTGCCGGCGGCCAGCCAGGTCGACCCCGTGCCGCCCCTCGAGGGTGGCGAGCTCGATCCCCCCGGCCAGGAGGAGGCGGCGGCGGCCGCCGGCCCGGCCGACGGCCCTGGCGCCGACGTCTCCTCGGCCCGGCAGGCATCCGACACCCGGACGGCGAACCCTACGAGCGTGCCGCTCGTCGTCCTCGGCGCCATCGCCCTGCTGGCCCTCCCGTTCGGTGGGTGGCGGGCGGGCGTCCGCCGCACCAGGAGGCAACCGTGACCGCCGCCGTCCGCCACCGCACCGCCGACCCCGAGCCCACCGTCGACCCCGATCGCGACGACGCCGAGCCGGCCGTCGCCCCGCCGTCCGGGCCCGGGCGGCGCCGCCTGCTGGTGCCGCTGCTGGCCGTCGTGGCCGCCCTCGGCCTGGTCGGCACGGCCGGGTTCGCCTGGGCCTGGAACGGCGAGCGCGCCGACGACGCCGCCCGGGCCGGCATGGCCAGCACGGCGCGCGACTTCCTCGTCGCCCTCACGAACTTCGACGGGGCCACCGTCGACCGGGACTTCGACGCCATCGTGGGCTACGCCACCGGCGACTTCGCCGCCGAGGCCGACCGCTTCTTCGGGTCCGACGTGCGGGCGGCCCTGAAGGAGGTGCAGGCGGCCAGCCGGGGCGAGATCCGCTCGCTCTACGTGCAGGACTTCACCGGCGACCGGGGCCGGGTGTTCGCGGTCGTCGACCAGACCATCGCCAACAACCGCTTCCCCGCCCCCCAGGCCGACGAGCTCCGCCTCGACCTCGGGCTCCAGCGCTCCGGTGGGTCGTGGATGGTCTACGACGTGAAGGTCCTCCAGGCCCCCCTCGACAGCGTCGCCGCCCAGGCGGCGGGCGGCGAGGGCCAGCCCTCCTCGGACGACTGAGCGCCCGACTGAGCCGGGTTGCGATCGGGTAGCCGGTCAGTAGGCTGCCCGCCCGCGACCAGCCGGGGTCGCGTCAGGCGGTGGCCGAGGGAGCGATGGCTGACGACGAGCTGCTCGAGGACGACGACTTCGAGGCCGAGAGCACCGAGGAGGAGCCGGCCGAGGACGACTTCGAGGAGGACGACCTCGAGGCCGACCTGGTCGACGAGGAGGACTTCGGCGACGACCTCGCCGACCCCCTCGACGAGGTGCTCGACGAGGAGGAGGACGAGGTCGCGGACCCCGCCGCGGCAGCGACGGCGACGCGCCCCCGCACGGCCACGAAGACGGCCGAGGACGAGACGGAGTCCGAGGACGACGAGGAGGAGGAGGTCGACCCCGACGACGTCGAGGCCGACCTGGACACCATCCTCAAGGACCGCATCGCGGCCACCGACGACGACGAGGACGACGAGGACGAGGCCGTCGACACCGAGGACCGCAGCGAGGCGGCCAACCGGATCCTGCCCCGCCGCCCCGGCGAGTTCGTCTGCCAGTCCTGTTTCCTGCTGAAGCACCCGAGCCAGCTCGCCGACCGGGAGCACCAGCTCTGCGCCGACTGCGTCTGACCCGTCCCTGACCCGCCGGCCCCGCCGCCTGCGGCCGGGTCGGGGTGGAACTTTGGGCGCGACGGGCGCCGGGTGGTAGGTGACGGGCGTGCGCTGCCCGTCCTGCTCGTCGGTGCTCCCGGACGGCGCCCGCTTCTGCCCGGCCTGCGGCACGGCCGTGGCGGCGGCGGCGCCGTCGCTCGGGGCCGCCGTCGAGGAGCGCCGCGTGGTGACGGTCGTGTTCGCCGACCTCGCCGGGTTCACCACCCTGGCCGAGGGCCGCGACCCGGAGGCCGTCAAAGAGCTGCTGGACCGGTGCTTCGGCGCGCTCGTCCCCGTGGTCGAGGGCCACGGCGGCCACGTGGACAAGATCATCGGCGACGAGCTGATGGCCGTGTTCGGCGCGCCGGTGGCCCACGAGGACGACGCCGAGCGGGCCGTGCGGTCGGCGCTCGGCCTCGCCGCCGCCCTCGAGGCGCCCGGGCCGGGGCTCGTCCTGCGGGTCGGGATCAACACCGGCGAGGTGCTGGCCGGGCCGGTCGGGCCGGGCGGCGCCTACACGGTCACCGGCGACACCGTGAACACGGCCCACCGCCTGGTGTCGGTGGCCCGGCCGGGCGAGGTGCTGGTGGGCGAGCGGACCTGGGCGGCCACCGTCGACGCCATCGCCTACGAGGCGAGGCCCGCGTACCACCTGCGGGGCAAGTCGGCCCCGGTGCGGGCCTGGGCCGCGGTCGGCACCCGCCGGGGCCCGGGCCGGGGCGCGCTCGGGCTCGGCGCGCCGCTCGTCGGCCGGGACGACGAGCTGGCCGTGCTGGCGGCCGAGGCCGAGCGGGCCTTCGCCGAGGGCCGGGCCGGCGTCGTCGCCGTCACCGGCGAGGCCGGGCTCGGCAAGACCCGCCTCGCCCTCGAGCTCGCCATCACCCTGTGGCGGTCGCGCCCCGAGTGCGAGCTGCTGTGGGCCGGCTGCGACCCCTACGGCGGGGCCGGCGCGCTCGACCCGCTGGCCGACCTCGTCCGCTCGGCGTTCGGGGTCGAGACCGGCGACCCGCGCCCGGCCCAGCACCACCGCCTGGCCGAGGGGCTCGGGCCGGTGGCGGCGGCCGTGGGCGCCGACGTCGCCGTCCTGACGGCGCGGATCGCCCAGCTTCTCGGCCTCGCCGAGCCGGGCCGGGGCGCGGCCGACGGCGGGCTCCCGGCGCGGGCCAGGGTGGCCGACGAGCTGGTGGGCGCCGTCCGCATCGTGCTCGAGGGGCTGGCCGCCACCCGGCCCGTGCTCGTCGTGTTCGACGACCTCCAGTGGGCCGACGACGCCGTCCTCGGGCTCCTCCGCCAGCTGGCCGGCCGGGGGCCGGGCCGCCCGCTGCTGGCCGTCGCCCTGGCCAGGGAGCTGCCGGCGGCCGCCGACTGGCCCGGCCCCGCCCTCGCCCTCGCCCCGCTCGACCGGGAGGCCGCCGCCCGCCTCCTCCACGGCCTGCTCGCCGGGCCCGGCGACCCGGCCGGGGTGGGCGCCATCGGCCCCGCCGCCGAGCGCCGCCTCCTCGACGCCGGCGGCGGCAACCCGCTGCTGCTCGAGGAGCTCGTGCGGTGGCTGTCGGAGACCGGCGCCATCACCGAGGTGGGTGGCCGGTGGCTGGCGGCGACCAACCTCGCCACCGTCGGCTTGCCCGACGGCGTCCGCTCCCTGATCGGCGCCCGCCTCGACGCCCTGCCCCTCCACCAGCGCCGGTTCCTCCAGGACGCGGCGATCGTCGGCCGGTCGTTCTGGCGGGAGGCGGTCGCCGCCCTCGACGACCACGCCGACGTCGACGGCACGGTCGACGCCCTCGTCACGAGGGGCGTCATCGAGCCTCACGCCGCCGACGACCCGGCCGGCGACCTCGCCTTCCGCCACGGGCTCACAAGCGAGGTGGCCTACGCGGCCGTCCCCCTCGGCGAGCGGGCCCGCAAGCACGCCAGGGTGGCCGCCTGGCTCCGGAACCGGTGGGGGCCGGAGGGCGAGGCGGCGGTGCTCGGCCTCGTCGCCCACCACTACGAGCGGGCCGTCGCCCTCGACCTCCAGCTCGGCCACACCGACCACGGGTTGGCCGCCACCGCCGTCGACCACCTCGTGCGGGCGGCCAGGGACGCCCACGCCAGGGACGCCCTCCGGGACGCGGACGGCTGGTACCAGCGGGCGCGCGACCTCGGCGCCCTGCCCGCCGGCCGCGACGCCCCCCACCCGGCCAGGGTGGCGCTCGAGCACGGCGTCGTGCTCGTCGGGCTGCGCCGCCTCGACGCCGCCGCAGCGGCCTTCGAGGAGGTGCTGGCCAGGGACGGCGACGGCGGGCCGATGACGGCCGAGGCCATCGCCCGCCTCGGGGCCGTCGACCGTCTGCGGGGCGACGTCGGCCGCAGCCGGTCCCGCTTCGAGGACGCCCAAGCCCGGTGGCGGGCCATCGGCGACCCGCTCGGCGAGGCCGCCACCCTGCGCCTCCAGGGCTGGGTCGAGGTGCTGGCCGGCCGGTCCCGGTTCGCCCTGCCCCGGCTGCTCCGGGCCCTCGACCTCGAGCGATCGGCCGGCGAGGAGACGGCCGAGACCCTCCAGTCCCTCGGGTGGTGCGAGTTCCAGCTCGGCTCGGTGCCCGCCGCGAGGGGCCACCTGTGGCGGGCGGCCGGCCGCTTCGCCGAGCGGGGCGACCCGGCCGGCATCGGCTGGTGCCTCGCCATCCTCGGGTTCACCCTGCTCCAGGAGGGCCGGGTGGCGCAGGCCGCCGACATCGGCGCCAGCCTGCGGGCCCAGGCCCGCTCCCAGGGCGACCCGTGGGCCGAGGGGATCTGCTCGCTGCTGCTGGCCGCCAGCGCGGCCGAGGCCGGCGACCTCGCCGAGGCCCGCCAACGGGCCGACGACGCCGACCGGCTGTTCGCCGAGCTGGGCGACCCGTGGGGCGAGGCCGCCGCCCTGCGGCTCAAGGGGACGGTGGCCCGGGCGGCCGGCGACCGGGCCGAGGCCCGGCGGTGGCTGGCGGCCGGGCTCGACCGGGCCAGGCGGGTCGGGGCGGCCGCCGAGGAGGCGAGGCTCCTGGCCGAGATCGCCGCCGTGGCGGCCGACGCCGGCGAGCGGGACGAGGCGGCCAGGGCGGCGAGGGCGGCGCTCGCCGTCGTGCGGGGCGGTGGCGGGGAGCGGGAGAGCGAGGTCCGGGCGCTCGTCGCGCTGGCCCGGGCGGTGGGGGAGGGGACCGACGACGCCCGCCTCCTGCTCGAGGAGGCGGTCGGGCTGCGGGGCGACGGCCCGGCGACGACGGCGTGGCGCCACGCGGCCGCTGCGCTCGCCCTGCTGGAGGCGGACGGCGGCGACGGCGCCAGGGCGCTCGCCCTCGCCGCCGAGGCGGCGGACGGCTCCGAGGAGAGCGCCGAGACCCGCGACCTCGCGGCGGCCGCGCTGTCGGCCGCGGTCGCCGCCGCGTCCGAACAGGGAGGCGCCCGGTCGATGGCGAAGGGAGCACCGTGACCTACCGAACGGTCGTCGTCGGGACCGACGGCTCGTCCACGGCCGAGGAGGCCGTCCGCCACGCCGGCGAGCTGGCCGCCCGGGCCGGCGCCCGCCTGGTCGCCGTCACCGCCTACCACCCGCACGGCGACGGCGACGGCGAGGTGGCCCCCGAGGACCTCCGTTGGATGGTCGGCGACCGGGCGACGGCCGAGGCCGAGGCGAGGAGGGCCCGGGCGCTCGCCGCCGAGCTCGGGGTCGCCGACGTGGTCGTGCGGGCCGAGCCCGGCGACCCGGCCGACGTGATCGTCGCCACCGCCGAGGAGTTCGACGCCGACCTCGTCGTCGTCGGCTCGAAGGGGCTCGGCACCCCGGCCACCCGCTTCCTCCTCGGCAGCGTCGCCGGCGCCGTGTCCCACCACGCGCCCTGCGACGTGCTCGTCGTCCACACCGCGCCGTAGCCCACGTTGGGAACCGGGCCCGGGCCGCGCCAGGATGGTCGGCCGTGAACGACGACAGCAAGACGCCGGTGGACTGGGCGCTCGACCTCCTCGTGTACGCGCCGCTCGGCCTCGCGCTCGAAGCCCGGTCGCTGCTGCCCCGCCTGGTCGAGCGGGGCCGCCAGCAGGTCACCGGGCAGGTGACGATGGCGAAGGTCGTCGGCCAGTTCGCCGTCCAGCAGGGCCGGGTGGAGGCGGAGAAGCGGCTGGCGACCGTGTGGGAGCAGGCCGAGGGCCTCCTCGGCCGCGACGGCGCCGCCCCCGCCCCTGCGGCGGCGCCGGCCCCGGCGCCCGCGGGGCGGGCCGACGAGGGCGCGCCGGCGGCCGAGCCGCCGCCCCCGGCCGAGCCGCCGGTGGTGACCCGGTCGGCGCCCGCCGTCGGCCAGCTCGCCATCCCGGACTACGACAGCCTGTCGGCGTCCCAGGTCGTGCCCCGCCTGGCCGGCCTGTCGCCCGACGAGCTCGAGGCGGTCGGGGCCTACGAGGCGGAGACCAGGGGTCGCAAGACGATCCTCAACCGCATCGCCCAGCTCCAGCGCTGACGTGGAGAGCGCCCGGCCCGCTCGGGCCGAGGACCTGGACCGCGTCGCCCAGCTGGCGGCCGAGGCGATCGCCGAGCTGGCCGTCGAGAAGGGCGGGGTCGTGTGGCGCCGGCGGGAGGCCCGGGCCGAGCCGGTCGGGCCGGGGCTGGCCGCCGCCCTCGACGACCCCGACCACCACGTGGTCGCCGGCTGCATCGGCGACGCCGTGATGGGCTACGGCGTCGTGAGGGCGGAGCGCCTGCGGGACGGCGACCTCCTCGGCGTGGTCACCGACCTGTACGTCGAGCCGGGGGCGAGGGGGATCGGCCTCGGCGAGGCGGTGATGGACGCGCTGATCGCCTGGTGCGAGGGGCGGGGCTGCGTCGGCGTCGACAGCGTGGCGCTGCCCGGCATGCGGGCGACCAAGAACTTCTTCGAACGGTTCGGGCTGGTGGCACGGGCGATCGTCGTCCACCGCCCGCTGGGCACGACCGGGGAGGACGGGTGACGGCGAGACCTGAGGTGTGCGTCGGGGCGGTGGTCGTCGACGACGGCCGGCTGCTCTTGATCCGCCGGGGCCACGGGCCGGCCGCGGGGTCGTGGTCGATCCCCGGCGGCCGGGTCGAGGCGGGCGAGACCCTGGCCGAGGCGGTGGTGCGAGAGCTGGCCGAGGAGACCGGCCTGGAGGGGGTGTGCGACCGGCTGGTCGGCTGGGTGGAGCGCATCGGCGAGGACCACCACTTCGTGATCCTCGATTTCGCCGTCACCCTGCTCGACTCGGGAGCGCCGGTGGCCGGCCACGACGCCGCCGAGGCCGCCTGGGTGCCGCTCGACGAGGTGGCCGAGCAGCCGCTCGTGGACGGCCTGGCCGAGTTCCTCCACGAGCACGGCGTCATCCCGACGATCGTGTAGCGGTCAGCGGCCCTTCCACTGCGGGGCCCGCTTCTCGATGAAGGCCAGCGGCCCCTCGGCGTAGTCCTCGGTGGCCGACAGGGCGACCATCGCCTCGGCCGACATGCGCCAGCCGACCGCCTCGTCCTGGTCCACGGCGGCGAGCAGCACGCGGCGGCTCTCCCGGACGGCGAGGGGGGCGTTGGCGCAGATCCGCTCCGCGAGGGCGAGTGCGTTGTCGAGGGCGGTGCCCGGCTCGCACAGCTGGTTGACGAGGCCGGCGGCGTGGGCCCGCTCGGCGGAGATCGGGTCGCCGGTGAGGACCATCTCCATGGCCAGGGTCCGGGGCAGGAGGCGCGGGAGGCGGAACAGGCCGCCGGCCGCGGCGACGAGCGACCGCTTCACCTCGGGCAGCCCGAAGCGGGCCGCCGTGGAGGCGACGATCAGGTCGCAGGCGATGGCGATCTCGCACCCGCCGGCGAGGGCCGGCCCGTCGACGGCGGCGATCAGCGGCTTGGCCCGCTCCCGCCGGACGAGCCCGGCGAACCCGCCCCGGGTGGTGCCGAGCGACGAGCCCTGCCCGGCGGCGATGGCCTTGAGGTCGGCGCCGGCGCTGAACACCGGCCCCTCGCCGGTGAGCACGCCGACCCACACGTCGTCGTCGCCCTCGAGCCGGTCGAGCGCGGCCTCGACCCCCTGGGCGACGTCGCCGTTCACGGCGTTGCGGGCCTCCGGCCGGTTCAGCCGGATGACCCCGACCCGCCCCCTGACCTCGTACTCGACGGCCACGGGACGGCCGCTACCCCTCGCCCCGCTCGTCCCCGCCGTCCGCCGGCTCGCCGCGCGGGCTCGCCTCACCGGCGCTCTCGGACGACGCGGCAGCGCCGGCGGGATCGCCCCCGTCGGCCGGCGCGTCGCCGGACCCGGCCGACGCCGTCGCCGCCCCCGCGGCCGCCGGCTCGCCGGTCCGGTCCGCCTTCGGTGCGGACTCCGCGACCGGCGCGTCGGCGGTCGCGGCCGTGCTGGCGTCCGACGGATGGGCGCCCGGTGCCGACCCTGCGGCCGGGGCGTCGGCGGACTCGGCCGACGCCGGATCCGGCTCCGCGGCGGGTGCCTCGGCGGTCTCCGCAGCCGGCGTCGGGCCGGTCGGAGCCGACCCGGTGTCCATCGCGTCGCCCGCCCGAGGACCGGGCTCGGCGGCGTCGCCGAGCGCTGCGTCGGCGCCCTGAACCCATCGGGCATCGGCGGCGTCCGGCGCGTCGGCGGTGTGAGCCTCACCCCCGCTCGGTGCGCCGTCGGTCTCCGGGGTCGCACCCTCCGACCCGGCGGCCGTCGTGTCGGCGGGCTCGCCCGAACCCGGGGACGGCGACCCGGCGGACTCGGCGGCCGGAGCCGCCGACGCCGCAGCCGGCGCGGTCTCGAGGGGCGCGTCGGCGGTCTCCGGCGACGCGTCTGCGGATGCGTCGGTCTTCTCGGGCGGCGCGTCTGCGGTCGCGGGCGCGGCGTCGGCGGGTGCGTCGGCGGTCTCGGTCGACGCGTCTGCGGGTGCGTCGGTCGTCTCGGGCGGAGCGCCGGGGCCGGACGTGGGCGCCGGGGTCCTGGGCGGGCCGCCGGCGGACTCGCCGTTGGCCCGGGCCGGGGGAGCGGGGCGGGGGGTGTCGCCGTTGCTGCCCGGCGGGCGGCGGCGGGGCTGGCCGGGTCCGCCGGCGGGGCGCTGGGGCGGCCGGCCCGGGCGGGTGGGACGGGCCGGGCGGGCCGGCGCCTCGATCCCGAACCGGCTGGCGATCTGGGGCACCCGGTCGGCGATCTTCCGCACGGCGGCGAGCAGCTCGGCGCCCGGCTCGGGCGGCACGCCGGCGGGCTCGACCGTCCGCCGCACCGGTGAGTAGGCGATGGCGTCGAGCACCGCCGCCCACCGGTCCTGGCTGACCTCGGCGGTCAGCGCCGCGTTCGCCTGCTCGGTGAGCTGGGCGACGACCTCGGGGGGGAGCGGCACACCGGCCTTGGGCGGCCGGCTGCTCAGGCGCAGCGCCCGCACGATCCGGCCGTCGGCCAGGGTGGCGGCCAGCTCGGCCTGCCACTCGGCGTGCTCCCGGTCCACCCTCGTGTTGAGCGAGTCCCGCAGGCGGGAGGCCAGCTCCCGGCTCTCCTCGTCCCGGGCCGCGTCGTCGGCGGCGACGACCACCGACCGCAGGTCCCGCAGGTCGACCTCGTCCACCTCGGCGAGCGCCGCCTCGGCCCGGTCCCGCCACTCGGCCGACCGAAGCCGCGGGTGCAGCTCCTCGGCCATGGCCAGCAGCGCGTCGGCCTTGACCTCCGGCTTGCCCTCCGACCGCAGCTGCTCGTTCTGGCGCTCGAGGGCCTGGCGGACCGCCGGGATGCCGCCGCTCAGCAGCTGCTCGGCGACCGGCCGCTGCTCGGGCGGCAGGTCGGCCAGCACGGCGTTGCGGTGCGTGCGGCCGGCCCGCAGGCGCTTGGGCTTGGGCTTCGGCTCGGGCGCCGGGCGCTCCGGCCGGGGGCGGCGCTCGCCACCCGGCGGGCGGCCCCGCCGCTCACCCGGACCACGCTCGCCGGCGCCGACCGGCGCACCCGCGCCCCGTCCCGGCCGGTCCGGCCTGGCCCCGCGGTCGGCTCGGTCGCCGCGGTCGGCGCGATCACCGCGATCCCCCCGCTCCCGCCGGTCGCCGCCGGGGCCCCGCTCGCCCCCCGGGCGGTCGCCGCCCGGGCGGTGGGGCCGGTCGCCCCGCGGCCGCCGGTCGGCGTCGCGGTCGCCGGGACGCCCGGGCCGGCCGTCGCGGTCGCCGTCGCGCCGCTCGCGCCGCCGGTCGCGGTCGCCGCGGCCCCGGGGCGCCAACGTGGTGGTGACCGGCTCGAAGTCCCGGCCAGAGGAGATCAGCTCCAGCCGCTCGGGCCCCTTGCGGTCCTCCTTGGGCGGCACCACGGAGACGACGGTGATCCCGTCGACGTCGAACTCCGCCTCGGCCCGCACGACGTCGCCGACCTTCGCCCCCGGGTACAGGATCGAGCCGTCGAGGACGCCCTTCGGCTGGCGGGCGCCGGCGGCGCGCCAGGTCCACGTGTTGTCGTCGCGCTCGCTCGTGAGCTCGACCTCGATCCTGCGCGCCATGATCGCCAACCTACTCGCCGTGGATCGGGCGCCCACACGGGTGGAGGGCGCCCCGCCGCCAGGGATTTCCTTGTCAGAAGCCGGTGTCGCCGAGCAGCGCGCTGACCGCTGCCCGGTACGACCGCTCCTCGACGGGCTTGCCCGACTTGAGCGTGTCCTTCTGCCACCGGTACAGCTCGCGGAACAGGGCGACCGGGTCGCCCCGGTCGAGCGCCGAGGCGACGCCCTTGGGGGGCGCCTCGCCCACCTCCGCCAGCCGCTCCTTCATCTCGCCGAGCCCCGCGAGGAACCGCTCGGTCTGCTCGAGCAGGGCCTCCTTGACCGTCGCCGGCTGGTTCGGGTCGCCGGCGACGAGGTAGGCGAGGCGCAGCGCGTCGTCGTACTCGCGCGACCCGCCGTAGTCCGCCGTCTGGGTGACCTGCACGGCGGGCATGCGCTCGACCCCGCCGTCCTTCAGCAGGGTGACGAGCAGGGGAGCGGCCGACTTCACCGCCGTCGCCCCCATCATCACGACCTCCGCCCCGCCGACCACGGCGGCCGCCGCGGCCAGCACCGGCGCCGGCTCCAGCCGGGCCCGCCGCCCGCCGCCGTCGCCGTCGCCCGCGGGCGCCAGCCGGCCGTCCTCGGGCGTCCACCGCCAGGGCCCGGCGTCGTCCATGGTGAGCGTGCCGATGCGGTAGCCGGGGAGGCGGACGTCGGTGTGGTCCTTGGCCAGGCCCCGCTCGCCGAGCGTCTCCCGGTAGGCGGTGCGGGCGTCGGCGACGTTCATGCCGTCCCACCGGCCCGTCTTGATCGCCGTGCCCTGCTTGATGACCGGTGGTGCCGGCCAGGACTCCGGGCTGTCCGACGCGCCCGTCGGCATCAGCGCGAACCGGATGGGCATGCCCACCGACCGGCCGAACTCGAGGTCGACCGCGTCGTGGGCCGGGTTGACGAGGACGGCGCCGGTGCCGAAGTCCGGCTTCACCCAGTCCGCCACCCACACGGGGAGCAGGTCGCCGGTGAGCGGGTGGCGCACGTAGAGGCCGGTGAACCAGGAGGGCCGGTCGTCCCACGGCACCCGCCCGCGGACGTACGGGTGGCCGTGGTGGACGGCGACGGCGCACGCGCCGGGGCACGGGCTCCAGTCCGTGATGAACACCTCGATGGCGTCGTCGCCCAACTCGTCCGGGAACGTGAACAGCGCGCCGGCCGACCGCCGCGCCGACTTGGCCATGCGGTTGGCGACCGACGACGGCCACTCCTTCAGCCCGTCCGTGGCCGTGCGGACGACCGCCTCGGACGGCACGTGGTCGACGGCGACCACCCCCGGCTCCCCGGTCGGCCGGAAGTGCAGCACGCCCCGGTCGGCCAGGGCGGCGACGACGGTGGCGAGGTCGGCCTCGGCCGGCTCGACGATCTCCCGCCCGTCCGTGCGGGCGAGGAACCCGGCCACGACGCGGCACCGCCGGGTCGTCGCCACGCTGGCCGGCGAGTCGTCGACGTCGTCCAGACAGGTGATCTTGGTCATTGTCACGACCCTACCTCGCCGTTCACACCGGCCCCTTCGCCGGTCATAGTGCGTCAGGCGCGGGCCGGGTCGGTCTGCACGACGAGGACGCCGGCGATGATGATGCACAGCGCCACGAGCACGGACAATCCGAGCGACTCGTCCAAGAACACCGCGGCCAGCACGACGGTATAGACGGGTACGAGGTTCAGGAACACGCTCGTCCGGGTCGGCCCGATCTCCTGGATGCTGTGGAACCACAGCATCAGCGCGAACACCGTGCCGAACGTCGCCATGTAGATGATCGGGATGTGGAGCATCTCGCCATTGAGGGGCGAGTGGCCGTTGCTGAGGAAGCTCCAGACGACGAGCAGCACCGACCCGATCCCGACCGAGTAGGCCGTCGCCACCCGGGGCTCGACCTCGGCGACCACCTTCTTCATGGCGATCGAGTAGACGGCCCAGCACACGGCGGCGGCGAGGAAGAGGAGGTCGCCGACGAGGTTGTCCGAGTCGAGCAGGCCGGCCGAGGAGTCGAGCGAGGCGAGGAACAGGTAGGCGACGCCGCTGAACGACACGAGCGAGCCGACCACCTTGCGGAGGGTCAGGCGGGTGCCGAGGACGGCCGACTCGAGCAGCGACGTCCACACCGGGATGGTGGCGATGATCAACCCGCCGCTCGACGCCAGCGACAGGTCGAGCCCGGCGAAGAACAGGACGTTGTAGAGGAACACCCCCGCCGACGAGGCGATCAGCAGGTAGACGCCGGTCGACGCCCGCCGGATGCGCACCGGGCGGATGACCCGGGCGACGAAGAGCAGGCCGAACACGAGCGTCGCCAGGGTGAAGCGCTGGGCGGCGACCTCGACGGGCGCCGACGTGCGGACGCTGCGGGCGCCGAACACGAAGATCCCGCTGAGCATGGCGGTGGCGGCCACGTTGCCCAGGTAGACGTGCCCGGCGGCCCGGGCCGGTGGCCTGAGGATGCCGAGCGCGCTCACCGGCGGGCGCCCACCACCGAGGTCGCGAAGGCGGTGAGGTCGTCGAGCACCTGTCGCTCGGTGAACAGGGCCCAGTGGCCGCCCGACGGGTAGACGACCAGGCGGGCGTCCCTGGCCAGGCCCGCGGCCGTCTCGCTCTTGCGGTAGGAGACCATCGTGTCGTCGACGCGCGCCGCGAACCAGGTGGGGCAGGCGAGCGTGGCGAGCACGGCGGCGGGGTCGTAGGCGCAGGCGCCCCGGGTGGCGCGCGCGAACCGCAGCAGGCCGTCGCCCGTCCGGTAGGGCGCGGTGAGCCGGCGGATCAGCGCCGGGTCGGCGTCGAGCCCGGGGATCGTCGTGTCGCCGCCCCGCAGGGTGAGCAGGTGATGGTACTCGGGGGCGAGCGCCTCGTCGGCGTCGATCGCCGCGCACATCGCGTAGACGGAGTTCCCGACCGACCCGCCGGGCGCGCCCTCGAAGAGGAAGGCGCCGTCGATCGACGCGAACGCCGTCGCCCGGGGGCCGAGCTCGGCCGCCAGGAACAGCCCGATCGTGGCGCCGGTGCACCAGCCGGCGACGACCGCGTCGTCCACGCCGAAGGCGTCGAGCACGGCGACCCCGTCGGCGGCGTGGGCCTCGACCGAGAAGTCGCCGGGACCGCCGGTGTCGGCCGGCCCGGGACTGCCCCGCAGCTCCCAGGTGAGGAAGTTGAGGCCGGCGTCCTCGACGTGCGCGGCCACCCCGTCGAGCAGGGGCGCCTCCATGCCGACGGCGTTGACGAACAGCAGGCTCGGCCGGCCCGGGTCGACCGCCGTCGAGCCGACCGTCAGCGCCGTCCCGCCCGACCGGACGGTGTCAACGGCCAGCGCCACGACCCAGCTCCTCCAGCTCGTCGGCCATCCGGTCGATGCCCTCGGCGAGGATCGCCTCGTCCGAGCTCAGGCTGATGCGGATGCAGTGGGTGCCGTGCGGGCCGACCGAGGCGGGGTCGACGAAGAAGTGCCGGCCGGGGACGACGAACACCTTGCGGGCCTTCATCCGCCGGTAGAAGTCGGCGTCGTCGAACCAGTCGTGGTCGAACCACAGCCAGCAGAACATGCCGCCGTCGCTCGTGTGCAGCCGCCAGTCCACCCACTCCGGCAGCCGCTCGGCGAGCAGCTTCTCGGCCGTCCGGCGCTTGCTCGCGTAGTACGGCGTGATGACGGACCCGACCGTGTGGTCCAGGTCGCCCGAGGCGAGCGCGTTGGCCAGCACGATCTGGGAGAGCTGGGGCGCGTGCAGGGCCGAGTTGGCGATGAACGACGTCATCGCCGTCGTGTACTCGGCCGCGCCCACGGCGAAGCCGATCCGCTCGCCCGGCATCCCCGCCTTCGACATCGTGAACAGGTTGATGACGTTGGGGTGCCACACGGGCGGGGACGGCGTGGCCGCCACCTGCGGGAACGGCTCGCCGTAGGCGTTGTCGACGACGACGGGCACGCCCCTCGCCTCGGCGATGCGGACGATGGCGTCGAGCTCCTCGGGGTCGGCCGCCCGGCCCGTCGGGTTGCTCGGCGTCGACAGCAGGAACATGCCGACGTCCTCGACCCGCTCGAGCGCGTCGAGGTCGACGACGTAGCGGAAGCCGCGGTCGCCGTCGGTCTCGATCCTCGGCGGGACGCCGACGATGCCGCCGGCGTGCATGCACACGCCCTGGTAGCCGGTGTAGTCGGGCACGACGGGCAGCACGATGCGGCGCAGGCCGGCGTCGCTCGGCCCCGCGTACAGCGCGGCCGCGACGAAGCAGAGCATCTGGCTGCCCGGCCCGACGACGACGTTGTCGGGGAGCAGCCCCCACCGGTAGCGGTCGTCGAAGTAGCGGACGATGGCGTCGAGGAGCGCCTCGGCCCCCCGCGACGGCCCGTACTGGCAGCTGACCGCCTCGAACTTCGAGGCCAGCGCGTCGGCCGTCAGCCGCCGCCACATGGCGATCACCTCGGGGATCGCCGCCGGGTTGCCGATGCTCAGGTTGAGCCACTCACGGTCGAGCGGGTCGGTGATCGTCGTGGCGACGTCCTGCATGATCGCCCGGAGCCCCGACGGGCTCGTCATCTTCGCTCCGCAGAGCGACAGCAGCGCCATCCCCGTCGCCGCCTCGGCTCGCCGCGCCGGCTACTTCGCCGCCGCGTGCTCGAGGTAGCCCGAGATGCCGGCGACGGTCGAGTGCCGGAACAGGTCGTCCATCGGCACCTCGACGCCGAGCTCCTCGCTGATGCGGGTCTGGATCCTCGCCATCACCAGCGAGTGGCCGCCCAGGTCGAAGAAGTCGTCGTCGTCGGAGAACTCGCCGAGGTCGAGCTCCTTGCGCCAGATGCTGCGGATGGTGTCGGCCACCATGTCGGGGTCCTTTCCGAGCGGGGCCGCCGCGCCGGCTGGCGGGCGGCGGCCGTCACCGCTCTCGATCGTCGGGGCGGGCCGCGCCGCTCAGCGCGGGAAGTTCGTGGTGAACGGCTCGCCGAGGTTGTTGTGGGTCCTGATCCGGTTGTGGTCGTAGTCGTTGCGGCCGGCGACCAGCACGCTCCCGTAGTTGCTCAGGTCGAAGCGGGCGCCGTGGGCCGTGAACCAGTCCTGCTCCGGGTAGACGCGGACGTGGGTCGGCACGTACCGCCCGGCGATGGCGAACCGGGTCTGGCGCTCGGTGCGGTTGGGGAGCGAGCCGTGGACGCAGTTGGCGGTGAAGATCACGGCCTCGCCCGGCTCCATCACGAGGTTGACGACGTCCTCGTCCGGCGGCACCCAGGACGGGTCGATCTTGAAGTCCGAGAACTCGTAGCCGAAGAACTGGGTGTCGACCTCGTTGACGTCGTACTCGCCGGTGCGGCCCCTCGCCGTCGCCTTGCGCTCGTCGAAGTACCAGTGCTTGTGCGACCCGCGCATGAACCGCATGCAGCCGGTCTCGAGCGTCGCCGGCGTGAACGTCGTCCACACCGTGATGTCGATGAACGCGTTCCACTCGGTCTCGGTGGGCAGCAGCTGCGGGTTGCCGTTAGCGTAGCTGTAGTCCCGCACCTGGTGCCACTCCGTGCCCTCCGAGCCCGGGAACTTCGGGAAGAACTCGGTGCGCCACAGGAGCACGTCGGGCCCGAGGATGCCCTGGAGGTACCGGGCGATGGTCGGGTGGCAGACGTGGCGGGACAGCAGCGAGATGTCGAAGTGGCGGTCGTAGTTGACGCTGTTGTGGTAGAGCGCGTTCTCCCGCCGCTGGTTCTGCACCCGGATCTCGCGGATCATCTCCGTCGCCTCGTCCGGCTCGTAGAGCTTGATCGGCCCCAGGAAGCCGTCGGCCTCGAACCGGGCGATGTCGTCGCGGATGTCGTCGTCGACGACGGCGTCGCGGGCGACGTGGGGCGTGGGTGCGGGCAGCTGGGCAGCGTCGGTCATCTCGTCCTCGATTCCTGAGGTGGTGGTCGTCGGTCGGGCGGCCGTCACGACGCGGAGGCGCCGATCGGGGCCCGGGTGGCGGGCGTGCGGGACAGGGCGGCGCGGTCGACCTTGCCGTTCGGGGTGAGCGGGAAGCGGTCGACCACGACGAAGGAGCGGGGGACCATGTGCCGGGGGAGCAGGGCGGCGGCCTCGGCCCGCAGGGCCGGCTCGTCGGACTCGCCGTCGTAGGTGGCCGACAGGATGACGTGGGCGACCAGGTCGGTCTCGCCCTGCTCGTCCTTGACGGCGACGACGACGGCGTCGTGGATGCGCTCGCTGCGGCGCAGGGTGGTCTCGACGTCGCCGAGGTCGATGCGCATCCCGCGCACCTTCACCTGGTCGTCGACCCGGCCGATGCAGGCGATGGCGCCGTCGGGGCGGAGCCGGCCCAGGTCGCCCGTGCGGTAGAGGCGCTCGACGCCGACGGCCGGCGCCGGCACGAAGCGGGTGCGGGTCAGCGCCTCGGCGTTGAGGTAGCCGGCGCCGACCCCCGCCCCGGCGATGCAGATCTCGCCGACGTCGCCGTGGGCGACGGGCTGCAGGTCCTCGTCGAGGAGGTGGATGTCGGTGTTGTGGATCGGGCGGCCGATGGGCACGCCGGTCTCGGTGTAGCCGGCGAAGTCCTCGAGCACGTGGAACGTCGACACGTCGCTGCACTCGGCCACGCCGTAGACGTTCACGAGCCTGCCCTGGCGCTCCGGCCGGTTCGGCCAGTCCCGCACCCGGCGGGCCGAGAGCGGCTCGCCGCCGACGAACACGTACTGGACGGTGTCGAGCGCGCCCGTGTCGTGGGACGCCTCGCGCTCCATCATCAGGTAGAGGGCGCTCGGCGCGCAGTGCAGGGTCCGGATCCCGAGCCGGGCGACCAGCCGGTTGGCCAGCATGGCGTCGAAGTTGCGGCTGGGCAGCAGGTGGAGCGTGGCGCCGGTGAACAGCGGCGTCATGAGGCTGCGCTGGCTGATGTCGAAGCCCATCGAGCTGATGTGGAGGTTGCTCGACCAGTCGTCGAGGCCGAAGTCGGCCCGCAGCCAGCTGAGCAGGTTGTGCCAGCCGGCGTGGCGCACGGCGGTCGCCTTGGGCGGCCCCGTCGACCCGGACGTGAACACGACGTAGCAGAGGTCGTCGCCGGTGACCCGGCGCTGCGGGTTGGTCGTCGGGAACGTCGCCAGGCCGGGCGCCACGGCGTCGACGTCGAGGACCTGCGCCTCGGCCCGGTCGACGAGGGACCGGGTCCGCGTCGAGGCGACGACCCACTCCATCGTGTCGAGCTGGGCGGTCATCAGCGCCAGCCGCTCGTCCGGGTACGTCGTGTCGAGCGGGGAGTAGGCCGCGCCCGCCTTCAGGATGCCGAGGATGCTGGCGACGAGCTCGGGGGAGCGGTCGAGGCAGACGCCGACGACCGACCCGGGACCGACGCCGTTGGCGACGAGGAAGTGGGCGAGCTGGTTGGCCCGCTCGTTCAACTGACCGTAGGTGAAGGCCCGTTCCCCGCAGGTGACCGCGAGCCGTTTCGGCGCGCGCTCCGCATGGAGCTCGAAGCTCCGATGGGCGACGGGCTCCGTCGCCTGATCGGTCCGCTGACCGTATATGGGCACGCTCGAATCCCCCCCGAAAGCTCCATGGACGCGCGGTTGGGGCGCGCGAAGGAGCGATCATTCGCCACTACCGAGGTGTCAATGCCGGCCGCGAAGGGGGGACCGACGAACCGATGGACGCACGAAACGCCCGCCTGCCGCCGACACCGCCTCCGGACCCGGAGTTGCTCCGATCCCTTCCGCTCTTCCGAACGCCGTCCCCTGCCCTTTCCCACCCGTCGTGACGGCGACACGACGCAACGTCCGGGGCCATTCTCGGCACCGAATCGGCGGCCCCGGCAATGGCGGCGACCGAATCGTCACACGATCGCAACCTAGAAGGGCACCAAAGCCCCGGCGCGGCGGAGAGCGGCGAGAGGGGCGGACAGGATGGACGGCGTGGACCTGACCGAGTTGCATGTCGACACGACCGGCCGGGAGGTCGTCGACCTCACCGGCGACGCCGAGGAGTTCTGCCGGGGACGGGGCGACGGGCTGCTGTCGGTGTTCGCACCGCACGCCACGGCGGGCGTGGCGATCATGGAGACGGGGTCGGGCTCGGACGAGGACCTGCCCGACCTGCTCGACCGCCTGCTGCCGCGCGACGACCGCTACCGGCACCGCCACGGCTCACCGGGCCACGGCGGGGACCACCTCCTGCCCGTGCTCGTCGCACCCTCGCTGACGGTGCCCGTGCAGGGGGGCCGGCCGCTGCTCGGGACCTGGCAGCGGGTCGTCCTCGTCGACCGCAACCGGGACAACCCCCGCCGACGGGTACTGCTCGGGTTCCTCGCCGGGTAGGGCATCGGGCATGAGCGACCAGACCACGGGCGATCCCGAGCAGAGCCAACCGGGCCTCGACCCGGCGATGGGGTCGGGCGGCTCGAACACGGGCCTCGAGGGCACCGGCGACGCCGACCTCAGCCAGCCGGCCGGCGACCCGTCGATGGGCGGCGACGACGTCGACGCCGGCGAGCCCCGCGAGGGCCGCAGCTGATGTCCGACGCCGACACCCCGAGCACCGCCGACCCGGCGGAGGTCCGGCTGCCGGAGGACCCGTCGCTGGTGGACGTGTCGCCCGACGAGGCGCTGGCGCCCGACGAGGGGGCGGGCGCCTCGATGGGCGGCGACGTCCGGCCCGGCGACGGCGCCGGCGACGACGACGGAATGGCCGGCGGTTGACCGAACACGAGGAGACGACGACATGCCGATGAGCAGCGCCAAGCCGATGAAGGGACGCATGCGCCGGGCCGCCGAGCGGCTCCTGCGCCGCAAGGGCGGCACCGACGACCAGCGCCAGGCCGCCCAGCGCCGCCTGGGCCGCCGCCTGCGAACCCGCTAGTCCCGTCCGCCGCTCGGCGCACCGGGCGGCGGCCAGGTCCTCGACGAAGGGGCGGCGTTCCCGCACGGGGCGCCGCCCTCGTCGTGTCGTCCCGCGTCTCCGCCCTGACCGCCCAGAATCCTCGTTACGTAAAGTTGATCGTGCGACCGGGCGCTCGGCGGCCCTTCGGTGTCACACCCCCCTGGTACACCTGCGCCCATGACGCGGACGCCGGGTGAGAAGCAGGCCCTCCACGACTCGATGAACCTGCACCGGGACATCGTGCTCTGGCGGCTGGACGGGCTGAGCGACGACGACGCCTGCCGGCCGATGACGCCGTCGGGCACGAACCTGGCCGGGATGGTGAAGCACCTGGCCGCCGTCGAGTACTCGTGGTTCTGCACGACGTTCGGGCGCCCCACCGAGCCGCTGCCCTTCGACGAGGACGACGAGGACGCCGACCTGCGGCTGGCGCCCGGCGAGACCGTCGCCGACGTCGTCGCCTTCTACGGCCGGGCCCGCGCCGCCGCCGACCGGACCATCACCGAGCTCGACCTCGACGCCACGGGGGCGTCGTGGGCGGGCGACACCGTGTCGCTGCGGTGGGTCCTCGTCCACATGATCGAGGAGACCGCCCGCCACGCCGGCCACATGGACATCCTCCGCGAGCTCATCGACGGCCAGACCGGCCACCGCCCACCCGGCTGGTCCCCCGGCTGACCTCCCGGCCCGGCCGGTCACGCCGGCCGGCCGAGCCATAGGCGGGCCGTGTCCCGGCGCGCCCCGTCGGCGAGCAGTGTCCCGGCGCGCCGCCGTTGGTGAGCGGTGTCCCGGCGCGCCGCCGCCCGGCCAGCGGTGTCCCGCCGCGCCACCGCCCGGCGAGCAGTGTCCCGCCGCGCCACCGCCCGGCGAGCAGTGTCCCGGCGCGCCCGCGGTGGGGACGGCGGCCGGGCTAGGCGTCGTCCGGGCCGCCCTCGAGCTCGTCGAGGCGCTCGAGGAGGACGGGAGCGCCCTCGCTCAGGGTCACCCAGACCTCGTCGTGGTCGACCCGGGTGTCGCCGGTCGCCTCGGGGGCGCGCCGGTCGAGCCAGTCGTCCCGCTCGCCGCCGAACACGGCCGAGGCGACGTCGTCGGGCAGGGTGTCGGCGGCCTGCCCGACACGGGCGAGCACGGCCTCGGCGGCGAGGCGCAGCAGGCGGTCGCCGTCGTAGGCCCGGCGGCCCCGGAACACGAGGTCGGCCGCCGAGACGAGGTCCTCACGCAGCGTGCCGAGGACGTCGTCGGACGGGCGGCGGGCGAGGCTCATCCCGGCCTCAGGCTCCCCCGTCCCCGTCGAAGCGGGCCGACCGGCCCGCCACGATCTCGGCCTCCTCGTCGGCCGCGTCCTCGGCCAGGAACCACGGCTCCGCGTTCACGTCCTTCAGCTCGGCGGCCGACCGCTTGAAGTCGAACTCGTCGTCGCGCCGGCGGCGG
The DNA here is from genome assembly GCA_036399815.1 of Acidimicrobiales bacterium. Taxonomy (NCBI): domain Bacteria; kingdom Bacillati; phylum Actinomycetota; class Acidimicrobiia; order Acidimicrobiales; species Acidimicrobiales bacterium. The sequence goes on along the minus strand of DASWMK010000043.1, from coordinate 640 downwards.
AGGGGTGCCACGGGACCAGTGTGTCACCCGATGACCCGGTCGAGGAGGCCGGAATCGCCCGGCCAGGCCGCTTCCAGTACGGACCTCGGGATGCGGCGGGCCGCCCACCGCAGCGCGAGGGCCACCACGACCAGGTCGTCGAGGGGCCCGAGCACCGGGATGAACTCCGGCACGAGGTCGATCGGCGAGGCCACCCAGAGTGCGGCGAGGGCGACGACGACCTTCGCCCGCCGGGGCACGTCGGGGTGCCGGGCGAGGCGCCGGACCGTCACGAGGGCGGCCGGCACGACGATCGCCGCGTCCCGCAGGGGACCGGGCGGCAGGCGGCGGGCGGCGACGGCCAGCAGCACCCACCCGAGCACGACCAGCCCCGCGACCACCGCTCCCAGCACGAGCAGCCGCTCCCCCACACCCCCAGCGTGCCAGCGCCCGGGCCCGAAGCCGCGGGTGGGCAACCGGAAGGGCGGGCGAGGTGGGCCCTCGCCGCCGGCCTCGCGACGCTGGCCGGCAGCCCGCCGGGCCGAGGGCCGACACGGGCCGGCCTGCGCCGCCGGCCTCGCGACGCCGGGCCGGCGCGGGCCAGCCTCCGCCGCCCGCCCTCGGGACCCGGGCCGCAGCCCGCTGGGCCGGAGGACCGGCG
>DASWMK010000042.1 GCA_036399815.1 Acidimicrobiales bacterium | reverse complement strand
CGCATCCTCCGCGCCGGCGAGGGCAAGAAGCTCCGGGCGCTCGGGGGCCTCGTCCCCGACGTCAACGCCTGGGAGCCCGAGCTCGCCGCGCTGTCCGACGACGAGCTGCGGGCGAAGACCGGCGAGTTCCGCCAGCGCCTCGACAACGGCGCCGACCTCGACGACCTGCTGATCGAGGCGTTCGCCGTCACCCGCGAGGCGGCGAAGCGGGTGATCGGCCAGCGCCACTACGACGTCCAGCTCATGGGTGGCGCCGCCCTCCACTTCGGCTGGGTGGCCGAGATGAAGACGGGCGAGGGCAAGACCCTCGTGTCGACCCTGCCGGCCTACCTGAACGGCGTGGCCGGCCGGGGCATGCACCAGATCACCGTCAACGACTACCTGGTCCGCCGGGACGCCGAGTGGATGGGGCAGATCCACCGCTGGCTGGGCCTGACCGTCGGCATCATCGTGCCCGGCACCTACGACCCGGACTTCAAGCGGGCCCAGTACGCCTGCGACATCACCTACGGGACGAACAACGAGTTCGGGTTCGACTACCTGCGGGACAACATGGCGATGTCCCGCGCCCGCCAGGTGCAGCGGGGCCACGTGTACGCCATCGTCGACGAGGTCGACTCGATCCTGATCGACGAGGCCCGCACGCCGCTCATCATCAGCGGCCGGGCGGCCGACGCGGCGAAGCTGTACTACAAGTTCGCGAGCATCGTCCGGGGCCTCGTGCGCGACGTCGACTACGACGTCGACGAGGAGAAGCGGACCGTCGCCCCCACCGAGTCGGGCATCGAGAAGGTCGAGAAGGCCCTCGGCATCGACAACCTGTACGACGAGGTCTCCCAGAACCTGGTCCACCAGCTCCAGGCCGCCCTCCGGGCCAAGGAGCTGTTCAAGCGGGACAAGGACTACATCATTCACCAGGGCGAGGTGAAGATCGTCGACGAGTTCACCGGCCGCATCCTCGAGGGCCGGCGCTGGTCCGAGGGCCTCCACCAGGCGGTCGAGGCCAAGGAGGGGGTGCGGATCAAGGAGGAGAACCAGACCCTCGCCACGATCACCCTCCAGAACTACTTCCGCATGTACGACAAGCTCGCCGGCATGACCGGCACGGCCACGACCGAGGCGGCCGAGCTGGCGAGCACGTACGACCTCCAAGTCGTCCCCATCCCGACCAACCGGCCGATGGTCCGCATCGACCAGCCCGACCTCATCTACAAGACCGAGGACGCCAAGTTCGGGGCGGTCGTCGAGGACATCGTCGAGCGCTACGACCGGGGCCAGCCCGTGCTCGTCGGCACCATCTCGGTGGAGAAGTCCGAGAAGCTGTCCCGGGCCCTCGACCGCCGGGGCATCGCCCACGAGGTGCTGAACGCCAAGCAGCACGCCAGGGAGGCGGAGATCGTCGCCCAGGCCGGGCGCCTCCACAGCGTGACCGTCGCGACGAACATGGCCGGGCGGGGCGTCGACATCGTCCTCGGCGGCAACCCGGAGGGCCTCGCCCGCCGGGAGGTGGTCGCCGCCGGCGTCGAGCTCGACAGCGACGAGGGCCGGGCCCAGTACGAGGACCTCGTCGAGAAGTTCTCCGAGGAGTGCCGGCTCGAGGGCGAGAAGGTCAGGGAGCTCGGCGGGCTGTACGTGCTCGGCACCGAGCGCCACGAGAGCCGCCGCATCGACAACCAGCTGCGGGGCCGCTCGGGCCGCCAGGGCGACCCGGGCGAGAGCCGGTTCTACCTGTCCCTCGAGGACGACCTCATGCGCCTGTTCGCCACCGGCGCCATGAACTGGGTCATGGGCAAGGCGCTGCCCGAGGACACGCCGATCGAGGCCCGGATGGTCACCAAGGCCATCGAGCGGGCCCAGAACACGGTCGAGCAGCGCAACGCCGAGATCCGCAAGAACGTCCTCAAGTACGACGAGGTGATGAACGAGCAGCGCAAGGTCATCTACAAGCGCCGCGACCAGATCCTCGACCAGGCCGACCTGCGCGACGAGGCCATGGAGGCCCTGTCCGACGCGGTCGACAGCACCGTCCGCACCTTCTGCGTCTCGGAGTTCTCCGAGGAGTGGGACCTCGACGGGCTGCGCAACGAGGTCCTCACCTACTGGCCCACCTCGCTCGGCCTCGAGCGCCTGGAGCAGGCGGCCACCACCGACGAGCTCGTCGACCTGCTCATGGACGACGCCGTCGCCCACTACGAGGCGAGGGAGCAGGAGCTCGGCGTCGACACCATGCGCGAGGTCGAGCGCCAGGTGATGCTCCGCATCATCGACCAGCACTGGCGCGAGCACCTCTACGAGATGGACTACCTCCAGGAGGGCATCAACCTCCGGGCCATGGGCCAGAAGGACCCGCTGGTGGAGTGGCAGCGGGAGGGCTTCGAGATGTTCTCCCAGATGATGCACGCCATCTCGCAGGACTTCGTGAAGTACGTGATGCACGTGCAGGTCGTGGTCAACCAGCCCCAGCAGGAGGAGGTGCCGGTCCGGGACGTGACCTACAGCGCCCCGGAGGACCCCTCGACCGCCGGCGGCTCCTCCCGCATGGCCGACGCCGCCCGCGCCCACGCCGCGGCCGAGGGCCGGGAGGCCCCCGAGGAGGTCGAGGAGCAGGTCAACACGCCGATCGTCAAGAGCGACTGGGAGAAGACGCCCCGCAACGCCCCCTGCCCCTGCGGCAGCGGGAAGAAGTACAAGCTCTGCCACGGCCGGTAGGCCGGGGGACGGCGTGCGGGACTTCAGCGACGACCTCGCCGGGCTGCGGCGCCGCCTCGACGAGGCCGCCACGTACCTGCGCATCGCCGAGCTGCGCAACCGCCTCGCCCAGCTCGAGGCGGAGGCGTCCCGGCCCGACCTGTGGGACGACCCCGACGTCGGCCGCAAGGTCACCGGCGAGCTGTCGGCCGTGCAGGACGACCTGGCGCTCCACGACGGGCTCGCCGCCCGGCTGTCCGACGCCGAGACCCTGACGGAGCTGGCGAAGGAGGAGGACGACGACTCGGTCGAGCAGGAGATCGCCGACGCCGTCGCCGCCCTGGCCGCCTCCTTCGACCAGCTCGAGCGGCGGTCCCTGTTCGCCGGCGAGCACGACGAGCGCGACGCCATCTGCGAGATCAACTCCGGCGAGGGCGGCACCGACGCGCAGGACTGGGCCAACATGCTCCTGCGCATGTACCTCCGCTGGGCCGAGCGGCGGGGCTACGAGGTCGAGCTCGACGACGTGTCGGCGGGGGCCGAGGCGGGGATCAGCTCCGCCACGTTCGTCGTGAAGGGCCGCTACGCCTACGGGTGGCTGCGCTCGGAGCGGGGCGTGCACCGGCTCGTGCGGATGTCACCCTTCAACGCGCAGGGCAAGCGGCAGACGGCGTTCGCCTCGTTCGGGGTGGTGCCGATGCTCGACGACAGCGAGGTCGACGTCGAGATCGACGAGAAGGACCTCCGCATCGACACCTACCGGTCATCGGGCGCCGGCGGCCAGCACGTCAACAAGACGGACTCGGCGGTGCGCATCACCCACCTGCCGACCGGCATCGTCACGTCGTGCCAGAACGAGCGCAGCCAGCACCAGAACAAGGACCGGGCCCTCCAGATCCTGAAGGCCCGGCTGGCCGAGCTGGAGCGCCAGAAGCGGGAGGACGAGCTCTCAGCCCTGCGGGGCGAGCAGCACCGGGTCGGCTTCGGCAGCCAGATCCGCTCGTACGTGCTCCACCCGTACCAGCTGGTGAAGGACCTGCGGACCGGCCACGAGTCGGGCAACGTCGACGGCGTGATCGACGGCGACCTCGAGCCGTTCATGGAGGCCTGGCTCCGCTGGCAGCGCAGCGGCGCCCTGGAGGCCGCCGGCTCCTAGTCGGGCCGGGGACGGCCGGCGCGCCCCCGATGGGCGGCGGGCCAGGCTGCCGGCGGGCGGCGGGCGGCCTCGGGACCGCCGACTGCGCCACGCGGGCGGGCGGCCTCGGGACCGCCGGCCTGGGGACCGACGGCCTAGGGGCGGCGGCGCGCCGGGCTGCCTGCGGGCGGCGGGCGGCCTCGGGACCGCCGACCTGCGCCAGGCGGCCGGGCTAGGGGCGGCGGCGGGGTGGGCCGCCGACCCGGACGCTCGGGAGGACGGGCTTGGCCGTCGCCCCGTTGGCGATCAGGTAGCCGCACACCTGCAGCGTGTAGGGGCCGATGCGGCCGGAGGCCTGGAACGGCGGGTCGAGGCCCAGCTTGTTGCAGTCCTCCTGGAAGCCGATGGTCGCGTCCCTGGTGAGGTCGCCGAACACGCCGTCGCAGCCCCTGTCGGGGGCGTCCGGCTCGATCCACCGGCGCCGGGCGTTGCCGAGCAGGAACTGGGCCCACTTCACGTCCTCGCCCTCCATCCCGTGCTCGAGCGTCCGCTCGATGCGGGGGAACGGCGACGGCGGGCCGTACTCCACGCCGGGGATCCGCCCGGCGAAGGTCCAGTCCCGCCCGACGGCCGAGAACACCCCGATGCCCCAGGCCTCGCCCCTCGCCTCGATGGTCGTCCCGTCGCCGAGGGAGAAGGCGACGTGGTGGATGGCGTCGCGCCCGAAGCCGATGCCGTCGCCCATGAACAGCAGCGCCCCCCGGGTGTCGATGCCCTGCTGCACCGGGATGCGGGTCTCGTGGTTGCCGCAGTGCACCCACTGGAAGTAGGCGCCGTCGGGCACGATCGGCGTGACGCCGGCCCGGCCGCAGGCCCACTCGACCAGCTCCGAGCAGTCCGCCTCCTGCGGGCGCTTGCGGCTCGGCCCGATCTCGAACCCGAACTCGTACTCCCGCCCCCACATCGTGAGTGCCCGGGTGAGGACGTCCTCGATGGGGGTCACGAGCCGGGCAGGGTAACCACTCGACTCGCCCCGCGCCGGGCCGATCTGGAACTGGCGAAGCCCGCTGCTACCCTCGATCCCCGGCGGGCGGAGCGACCCCACCACTCGCGCGCCTGGCTGCCTCATGATCAAGCTCGAAAACGTCACGAAGGTCTACAAGGGCGACGTCGTCGCGCTCAACAATGCGACCGTCGACATCCAGAAGGGTGAGTTCGTCTTCCTCGTCGGGCCCTCGGGCTCCGGCAAGTCGACGTTCATCCGCCTCCTCAACAAGGAGGAGAGCCCCGAGCGGGGCAAGATCTGGGTGGCCGGCAAGGACATCGCCGAGCTGAGCAGCTGGAAGGTCCCCTACCTGCGCCGCAACATCGGCTGCGTGTTCCAGGACTTCAAGCTGCTCGCCAACAAGACGGTCTACGAGAACGTCGCGTTCGCGCTCGAGGTGATCGGGCGCCCGAAGCACGTCATCAAGACCCAGGTGCCCGCCATCCTCGAGCTGGTCGGGCTGGCCAAGAAGTTCGAGAACCTGCCCCACGAGCTGTCCGGCGGCGAGCAGCAGCGGGTGTCGATCGCCAGGGCGTTCGTCAACCGGCCGCTGATCCTGCTCGCCGACGAGCCCACCGGGAACCTCGACCCGGCCACCTCCGTCGGCATCATGCGGCTGCTGGACCGCATCAACCGGACGGGCACGACCGTGGTCATGGCCACCCACGACCGCAGCATCGTCGACAGCATGCGCCGGCGGGTCATCGAGCTGGACAAGGGCTCGATCGTGCGCGACCAGGTCCGCGGCGTCTACGAGTGAGCGAAGCACATGTCGATCAAGGCTGACTACGTCCTCCGCGAGACGTTCGGGAACTTCCGCAGAAACGTCACGCTCACGGCCGCCTCGGTGGCCGCCATCATGGTGTCGCTCTCCCTCGTCGGGTGGGCCCTCCTCCTGCGCCAGGGCGTGGACAACGCCACCCAGCGCTGGAAGGGCGGCATCGAGTTCATCGTGTTCATGCAGCCCGACGCCACCGAGGCGCAGATGGACGCCATGTCCGGCGCCCTCGACTCCAACCCGCAGGTCCGGGACGTGCAGTTCACGGACCAGCAGGAGGCGTTCGAGGAGTTCCGGCGCATGTTCGCCAACCAGCCCGACATGGTCGAGGTGATGACCCCCGAGGTGCTGCCGACCTCGTTCCGGGTCGTGCCCGAGGACCCCGACCCCGACATCGTCGCCGGCCTCGCCAACGAGTTCGAGGACGACCCCGGCGTCTACCAGGTGCTGGCCGAGCAGGACACCGTCCGCACCATCGACTCGCTGTCCTCGTGGCTCACGAACGGGATCCTGCTGGTGGCCGGCGTGCTCATGATCGCGGCCGTGTTCCTCGTCCTGAACACCATCCGGATGGCCATGTTCGCCCGCCGGCGGGAGATCGAGGTCATGAAGCTGGTCGGCGCCACCAACTGGTTCATCCGCATCCCGTTCATGCTCGAGGGCCTGATCCAGGGGCTGACCGGCGCGCTCGTGGCCGTCGCCTCGGTCTACGCGCTGAACGCCTGGCTGTTCACCGACCGGCTGTCCCAGGCGGAGAACCTCCAGATCCTCCAGGGGTTCACGGTGGCGAGCGACGAGGTGACGGTCATCGTCCTCGCCATCCTCGCCATCGGCGTCGTGCTCGGCACGGTGGGCTCGGGGTTCGCGGTCACCCGCTTCCTCGACGTCTGAGCACTTCACCCGGCCCGGCCGGGTGCCGATGTTCCCCTCGTGCGGAGGGGCTGGAGACGGGTCGTCGCGGTGGTCGTGGCCGGCGGGCTGGCCGTCGCCGCACCGGGCGCCGCCGCCGGCGAGCCGGCGCCGCCGAGCACGACGACGACCACGTTCCACGAGGCCGAGACCCTCCCCGAGCTCCAGCAGCACCTGGACGAGGCCGTCGCCGAGGAGGCGGCCCTGCTGCTCGCCTACCGCCAGGCGACCGAGCGCCGGGCCGAGCTGGACCAGCAGGTCGTCGACCTGACGGCCGAGCTGCGGGCGACCACCCGGCGGCTCGAGGACGCCCAGCACCGCTACGACCAGGCCTACGCGGCCTACGTCAACGCCGAGCTGCGGGTGGACGAGGTGACGGCCAGGCTGGTGGCGGCGAGGGACCGGCTGCGCCGCCAGGCGGTGGCCGCCTACGCCGGCGGCGGCGAGGAGGACGTCAGCCTCGCTCTGCTCATGGCCGAGGACGCGGCCGAGATGAGCTCGGGGATGGTCTACGCCGAGGCCATCGTCGCCCACCAGCACGACCTCGTGCAGCAGGTGGAGGGCCTGCGGGAGGAGGTCGACGCGCTCGCGCTCGACGCCGACCGGGCGAGGGAGGAGGCCGAGGGCCACCGGGACGAGGTCGCCGAGCGCCGGGCCAGCCTCGAGGCCGCCCGCCAGCACCTCGTCGACGCGCAGGCCCAGGCCCGCATGGAGGAGGCCCGCCAGCAGGACCTGCTCGAGCAGGTGCGGGAGAAGCGGTCCGAGTACGAGCAGCGCATCGCCGCCCTCCAGGCGGAGAACGCGCGGATCGCCGCCCTGCTCCAGGAGTACCAGGCCGCCCTCGAGCGCCAGCGGGCCGCCGAGGAGGCGGCCGCCAACGCCGACCCCCCGCTGGTCGAGCGGCCCGACGTGCCGCTGCTGTGGCCGCTGCCGGGGGCGACGGTCACCTCGGGCTACGGCTACCGCATCCACCCGATCTACGGCACCCGGCGGCTCCACACCGGCCTCGACATGGGCGGGCAGATGGGGGCCGAGATCCTGGCCGCCGCCGACGGCGCCGTCGTCCTCGCCGGCGTGAACGGCGGCTACGGGAACTGCGTCGTCATCTACCACGGCGACGGCATGTCGACCCTGTACGGGCACCAGAGCCGGATCGGGGTGGCCGTCGGCGACGTCGTCCGCCGGGGCGACGTGATCGGCTACGTCGGCTCGACCGGCGTGTCGACCGGCCCGCACCTCCACTTCGAGGTGCGGATCAACGGCAACCCGGTCGACCCCGTGCCGTACCTGTAGCGCTCCTACGCTGCGGCGCCATGCCGCCCACCCAGGTCGCCACCGACGTCGCCGACGGCGTCCTCACGATCACCCTCGACCGGCCCGACCGGCTCAACGCGTTCACCGCCACCATGCTGCGGGAGCTGCTCGACGCCTTCGACCGGGCCGACGAGGACGACGCCGTGCGGGCCGTGGTGGTCACCGGCCGGGGCCGGGCCTTCTGCGCCGGGGCCGACCTGTCCTCGGGCGGGGACACGTTCGACCCGGCCGCGCACGGCGGCTCCGAGCGGGCCGAGGAGCACCGCGACGGCGGCGGGCTGCTGACCCTGCGGATCTTCGCCTCGAAGAAGCCGGTCATCGCGGCCGTCAACGGCCCCGCCGTCGGCGTCGGGGTGACGATGACCCTGCCCATGGACGTCCGGCTGGCGTCGCGCGACGCCCGCTTCGGGTTCGTGTTCGCCCGCAGGGGGATCGTGCCCGAGGCCTGCTCGAGCTGGTTCCTGCCCCGGGTGGTGGGCATCAGCCGGGCCATCGAGTGGTGCGCGACCGGCCGGGTGTTCGGCGCCGACGAGGCGCTCGACGGCGGCCTGGTGCGTTCCGTGCACCCGCCCGACGAGCTGCTGCCGGCCGCCCACGCGCTGGCGAGGGAGATCGCCGAGCACACGGCGCCGGTGTCGGTGGCCGTCACCCGCCAGCTGCTGTGGCGGATGCTCGGCGCGTCGCACCCGATCGAGGCCCACCGGGTCGACTCCCAGGCCCTGTTCCACCTGGGGCGCAGCGCCGACGTGGTCGAGGGGGTCACCGCCTTCCTGGAGAAGCGCCCGGCCCGCTTCCCCGGCCGGGTGAGCGGGGACCTGCCGCCGTTCTTCCCCTGGTGGGAGGACCCGCCCTTCCGCCCGTGACCTAGGGTCGGCGGCGATGCTCGTCGCCATCCTCCTGTTCCACCGGGTGACCGCGCTCGACGCCGTCGGCCCCTACGAAGTGCTCCAGCGGCTGCCGGGCGCCGAGGTCGTGTTCACCGCGGCCCGGCCGGGGCCCCAGGCCACCGACGGCACCCTGTCGCTCGTGGCCGCCACCCCGCTCGCGGACGTGCCGGCGGCCGACGTGCTCGTCGTGCCCGGCGGCTTCGGCACCCGGCCGCTCGTGCGGGACGAGCCGCTGCTCGCCTGGATCCGCCAGGTGCACGCCACGACCACGTGGACGGCGTCGGTCTGCACCGGCTCGCTGCTCCTCGCCGCCGCCGGCCTGCTCGACGGCTGCGAGGCGGCGACCCACTGGCGGGCCGTCGGCGAGCTCGAGGCCCTCGGTGCCCGGCCCGTCGGCCGCCGGGTGGTCGACTCGGCCGACCGCATCGTCACGGCCGCCGGCGTGTCGTCGGGCATCGACATGGCGCTGGTGCTGGCCGCCCGGCTGGCCGGCGACGACGTCGCCCGCTCCATCCAGCTCGCCATCGAGTACGACCCCGAGCCGCCCTTCGACGCCGGGTCGCCGGACAAGGCCGGGCCGGCCATCGTCGAGCTGGCCGGCGGGCGGCCCCGCTGATGCCCGGGATCGAGGACGTGCGGGCCATGGTCGCCGAGGACGCCGGGCTGGCGGTGGTGGCCACGGTGCGGGCCGACGGGACGGCCCAGGCGTCGGTCGTGAACGCCGGCGTGCTCGACCACCCGGTGGGCGGCGGGCCGGTCGTCGCCTTCGTGGCCCGGGCCGACACGAGGAAGCTGGCCAACCTGCGGGAGCGCCCGCACACCACGGTGGTGCTGCGGGCCGGGTGGCGCTGGCTGGCCGTCGAGGGGCCGGCCGAGCTGGTCGGGCCGGACGACCCGCTGGCCGGCTTCGACCCGGCCGGCCTGCCGGGGCTGCTGCGGGACGTGTTCACCGCGGCCGGCGGCACCCACGACGACTGGGACGAATACGACCGGGTGATGGCCGAGGAGCGGCGGACGGCCGTGCTCGTCCGCCCCGACCGGGTCTACGGGGTGGCCTGACCGACCACCAGGGTGCCCTGCATGCCGAGGTCGCGGTGGTTGGCGACCGAGCAGTAGTAGGTGTACTCGCCGGGCTCCTCGGGCGCCGTGAACCCGCCGACGGCGGTCTCGCCGTCCTCCCCGCCGATGTGGGCGTCGGCCTCGTCGATCACGAAGTCGTGGTCCTCGTTGCGGATCTCGAGCGCCACCCTGATCGGCTCGCCCGGCTCGACCTCGATCGTCGCCGGCTCGAAGGCGAAGTCCCTGGCGACGACGTCGACCGACCGCGCCCCATCGGGCACGGCGCTGTTGTCGTGGCCGCCGTGGTCGCTCCCGCCGCACGAGGCGAGGACGAGGGCGAGCGCGACGGCGGCGATGGTTCGGGCGGGCACGGCGGGCCACGCTACCGCCGGGTCACCGCCACCCCGACCCCCGGCCCCGCCCGCCGGGGCACGGTGGACGGCGGCGGCCGGCTGGCTAGGGTGGCGGGCGATGCGGCGAGCGTGGCGCGCAGCGGCGGCCGTGGCCGCCGTGGGCGTGGCGCTGGTCGGCTGGGGGGCGGCCGGGCCGAGCGGTGCCTCGCGG
>DASWMK010000041.1 GCA_036399815.1 Acidimicrobiales bacterium | reverse complement strand
CCTCGCCCGAGGACCGGAGGCCCTCGCACAGCATCACGAACTCGTCGCCGCCCAGGCGGGCGACCGTGTCCGGCTCCCGGAGCACGGCGACCAGGCGGGCGGCGACGGCCCGGAGCAGCTTGTCGCCGGCGGCGTGCCCGTACTGGTCGTTGACCGCCTTGAAGTCGTCGAGGTCGCAGAACAGGAGGGCGACGACCCCGCCGGCCCGCCTGGCCCTCGCGAGCGCCGTCTCCAGCCGGTCCATGAGCAGGATGCGGTTGGGCAGGTCGGTCAGCGGGTCGTGGGTGGCCTGGTGGGCCAGCCCGGCCTCGTGGACCTTGCGGGCGGTGAGGTCCCGCAGGACGTGGGAGCAGAAGGCGATGTTCCCGCGGCCGTCGCGGTGGGCGACCGACACCTGCGACACCGGCACCTCGGCCGTGCCGATCGGGCGGAGCGCCATCTCGCCGGCCCACAGGCCGCGCTGGTCGAGGCGGGGCAGCGCCTCCTCCTCCCACCGCTCCTTGGCCCACGGGGCGTACAGGTCGGCCATGGCGAGCCCGATCGGGTCGTCGGCGATGGCGCCGAGGAAGAGCTGGAAGGCGGGGTTGACCCAGCGGAGCCGGCCGTCCGGCCCGGTCGTGGCGATCAGGTCGGACGACGCCTCGACGATGGCGGTCAGGCGGGCGGCCTCGTCCTCGGTCCGCACCACCTCGCTCACCTCGTCGGCGACGCAGGCGAGCAGGCCGGCCCGGCCGGGGACGGGGAGCCGGGCGGCCCGCAGCTCGATCACCCGCTGGCCGCCGCCGAGACAGGCCCGCACGGTCACCGCCTGGCCGGCCGTCGCCCCGAAGCGGAGGGCGTCGGCCACCCGCTCCCGGTCGTGGACGTCCACGCTGTCGAGCCACGAGTCGGCCGGGCCGTCGCCGACCAGCTCGGCGGCCCGCCGGTTGCGGTACACGGCCGCCAGCTGGGCGTCGAGCACGAGCACGCCGAGGGGCAGCGCCTCGGTGGTCCCGGCCGGCGCGGCCGGCGGGTCGACCCGCACGGCCAGCCGGGCCGGCCCCGGGCCCTTGCTGAGCGTCACCGTCCGCCACTCGCCGCCCACGCCGGACAGGCGGACGCCGAAGCCGGGCTCGGCCACGGCGTCGTCCTGCTCCAGGAGGGCGCGGACGAGGGGCAGGTCGTCGGGGTGGACGAGGTCGGCCAGGGCCGGCCGGGCGGCGTCGGGGAGGAGCAGCGCGGCGGCCAGGGCGGGCGGCAGGATGACGGCGCCGCTCGGGTCGACCTCGAGCACGGCGGCCTCGCCGGTGTCGGCCACCGGCGCCAGGCTCACGACCGCCACCCGGCCGCCCTGGAGCTCGGCCCGGCCGAGGCGGGCGACGGCCGGGCGCCACCGCTCGTCGCTCCCGAAGCGGGCGACGGTCGGGCGGGGCGGCCGCTCGGCGACGCCGGCGGCGGCCTGGCGCACGACCTCGACGACCCGCTCGCGGTCGGCGGGGTGGACGAGGTCGGCGAGGGGCCGGTCGGCGACGGCGGCGGGCGCGACGCCGAACTCGCGCTCCAAGGCGGCGGTGGCGTAGAGCACGTCGCCCGCCGGACTGACGGCGAGGAGCGCGTCCGGCGCGCCCTCGACCAGGGTGAGCACCTCCGCCTGCGCTGCCACCCGGTTCACCTCACTCTGCGTTGCTCACGCACAGTGTACGCACCCGGTCGGGCTCCGACCACGGTCCGTCACTACCCCCCGGTGCGGCGGCTCACGCCTGGCCGAGCACCCGGTCCACCGCGATCTCGATCGTCACCCGGTCGGGGTGGTCCCTCGGCGGGCGGTAGCGGGCGGCGTAGGCGGCGAGCGTGAGGGCCAGGGTCTCGGGCTCCCGGGAGACCCGGCCGGCGCCCTCGAGGGTCAGCCAGCGGCGCCCGTCGACCTGGCACACGACCGCCCGGCTGCCCGGCGCGGCCTCGAGGTTGCGGACCTTCCGGCTGTGCGAGAGGGCGAGGATGCGCACCAGCCCGGCCGCCCGGTCCCACATGAACCCGACCGGCACGACGTGGGGGGAGCCGTCCGGCCGCAGGGTCGTGAGCGTGGCCAGGTGGCGCTCGGCGAGGAAGGCCTCGACGGCGGGCGGGAGGGCGGCGGGGTCGAGGGCCATGGCTACTGGGTGGCGATGGCGGCCAGCACGTCGAGGCGGGCCGCCCGGCGGGCGGGGAGGATGGCGGCCAGCACGCCGGCCAGCGCGGCGACCACGGCCACCACCGCCAGCTGGCCGACCGGGATGCGCAGGGTGATGGTGGCCTCGCTCTGGAGCGCCTCGACCAGCGCCCAGCCGAAGAACACGCCGATGGCCAGGCCGAGCGCCGTGCCGAACAGGGCGATGATCACCGCCTCCCAGCGGACGGCGGCCCGCACCTGCGCCCTCGTCATCCCGACGGCCCGCAGGAGGCCGAGCTCCCTCGTCCGCTCCACGACGGACAGGGCGAGCGTGTTGGCGATGCCGAACAGGGCGATGACGACGGCCAGGCCGAGCAGGGCGTAGACGAGGCCGAGGATCGGGTCGAACGACGCCGCCTGGGCCGCCGTGTACTCCTCCCGGTCCTGCACCTTGGCCGACGGGTAGTCGGCCGTCACCTCCTCGACGGCCGCCCGCAGGTCGCCGACCGAGGTCCCCTCGGCGGCGGTGACGTACACCTGGAGGTCGAGCCGGCTCGTGAGGTTGGCGTCGTAGGCCGGGTAGCCGATCGTGTAGTTCCCGGCCAGCTCGTTCTCGCCGTAGACCGCCCGGACGGTGAACCGCTGCTCGCCGGTCTCGGCGAAGCGCAGGTCGACCTCGTCGCCCACTTGCCAGCCCCGCTCCTCGGCCACGTCGGCCAGCACGGCGATCCCGGTCTCGTCGAGGTCGGCGAGCGACCCCTGGCGCACGTCGAGGTCGAGCACCTGGCCGGCGGTCGCGGGGTCGACGCCGAGCACGATCTCGCCCTTGCCCTCCACCTGGACGAGCCCGAAGCGCAGGCCGGTGGCCGCGCCGACCTCGGGCAGCTCGTTCAGCCGCCGGGCCAGGTCGGGGCTGAGGCCGGTCCCGGGGACGAACGAGCCCGAGTCGACGACGAGGTCGCCGGTGAACTGGCGGTCGAGGGTGGTGACGATCGACTCCTTGGCCGACGAGGCGAAGATCGTGACCAGGCCGACGAGGGCGACGCCGACGACGAGGGCGATGGCGGTGGACGCCGTCCTCCTCGGGTTGCGGGCGGCGTTCTCCCTGGCCAGCGCGCCGGTCACGCCCCGGAAGCGGGCCACGGGTGCGCCGATCACCCGGGTGACGGGCCGGGCCATGGCCGGGCCGAGGACGGCGGTGGCGAGCACCACGGCGGCGGCGCCCACCCCGACGAGCGCGGCCGTCCCCCCGACCAGCCCGGCGACGAGGCTGGCGGCCCCGGCGACGAGCATGACGACGCCGACCACGACCCGCCGGGTGGAGGTGGCGCCCGTGTCGAGGACGACGTCGCGCATGGCCGCGACGGGCGGGACGCGCGACGCCCGGACGGCGGGGAGCACGGCGGCGACCATCGTGACGACCAGGCCGGTCACGACCGAGACGGCGACCGTCCCCCCGGTGAGCACGGTGCCGCTCGCCGGGATGGAGAACCCGAGCCCGGCGAACAGGCCCTTGAGGCCGCCGGCCAGGGCCAGGCCGCCCAGCACGCCGAGCACCGAGCCGACCAGCCCGAGCAGGAGCGCCTCGCCGAGCACGCTGCCGAGCACCTGCCGCCGGCTGGCCCCGACGGCCCTGAGCAGGGCCAGCTCCCTCGTCCGCTGGGCCACGAGGATCGAGAACGTGTTGAAGATCACGAACGAGCCCACGAACAGGGCGACCCCGGCGAACACGAGCAGGAACGTCCGCACGAACCCCAGCTGGTCGGCGACGTCGCTCTGGGTCTCCTCCGTGTAGGCGTCGCCGGTCACCGCCTCGGTGCCGGCCGGGATCACCTCGTCGAGCCGGTCGACGAGCTCCTGCTGGCTCACGCCGTCCTCGGCCACCACGGCGACGAGGTCGAACTTGCCGGGCTCGCCCAGCAGCTCCTGGGCGGCCTGGGGGGCGAAGACGGTGACGGTGGCGCCGAGCGGGCTGTCGGCCGACCCGAACCGGGCGATGCCGACGACGGTGAAGTCCTGGGGCGGGCCCTGGAGCAGCACGCGGACCCGGTCGCCCACCTGCACGTCGCCCTCGTCGGCCGACGCCTTGTCGATCACCACCTCGTCGCCGGCCTCCGGCGGCCGGCCGTCGACCAGGTCGAAGGGGTTGAGCGCCTCGACCCCGCTCCAGCGCACGCCGAGGGACGGCGCGCCGAAGCCAGGGTCGCCGATCGGCTCCCCGTCGGTCCCGACCAGCTCGGCGTAGCCCTGCACCTGGCCGGCCACGGCGGCCACCCCGTCGACCCCCTCGACGGCGCCGACGACCTCCTCGTCCACCCGCTGGCGCTGGGTGCCGAACCCGGAGTCGATCGTGCTGGAGCTGCGGACGACGGCGTCGGTGCCGGCGTTCACGTCGGCGAACAGGTCGTCGAAGGTGCGGGTGATCGTGTCGGACAGCACGAGCGACCCGGCCATGAACGCCACGCCGAGGACGATGGCCCCCGCCGTCGTGAGCAGCCGGAGCTTGTGGGCGAGCAGGTTGCGGACGGTGACGCGCCACACGGTCAGGCGTCCCCGAAGCGCTTCATGCGGTCGAGCACCCGCTCGGCCGTCGGGTCGGCCATCTCGTCGACGATGCGGCCGTCGGCGAGGAAGACGATCCGGTCGGCGTAGCCGGCGGCCACCGGGTCGTGGGTGACCATCACGATCGTCTGGCCCAGCTCGGCGACGGCCCGGCGCATGAACCCGAGGATCTCGGCGCTGGCCCTGGAGTCGAGGTTCCCGGTGGGCTCGTCGGCGAAGATGATGGCCGGCCGGCTGGCGAGGGCCCTGGCCACCGCCACCCGCTGCTGCTGCCCGCCCGACAGCTCGGCCGGCCGGTGGTGCAGCCGGTCGCCGAGGCCGACGGCGCCCACCACCGAGTCCACCCAGCCCCGGTCGGGGTCGCGCCCGGCGAGGGCCAGCGGCAGGGTGATGTTCTCCCCCGCGGTGAGGGTCGGCACCAGGTTGTAGGCCTGGAACACGAAGCCGACCTGGTCCCGGCGGAGCACGGTCATGGCCTTGTCGTCGAGGCCGCCGAGGTCGACCCCGGCCACGGTCACCCGCCCGGCCGTCGGGCGGTCGAGGCCGGCGAGGATGTGCATGAGCGTGGACTTGCCCGAGCCCGACGGCCCCATGATCGCCGTGAATCGGCCCCGCTCGAAGGCGACGGACACGCCGTCGAGGGCGCGCACCGCGGTGGCGCCCGTCCCGTACACCTTCGTGAGGTCGGTGGCCTCCGCCGCCACCATCCCGTTGCTCGCGACCCGGTCCGGCATGGCGGTACTGCCTAGCCGAACCGCTCCCCGGGGGGTGGCCGGCACGCCCGTACACTGGCCCCGTGGGGAAGGTCCGGTGACCTGCCCGTCGTGCGGCGCCTCCGCCCCGGCGGGCGCACGGTTCTGCCCGTCCTGCGGGCACCCCCTGCTGGCCAGGGGGGACGAGCGCCGTGTCGTCACCGTCCTGTTCGCCGACCTCGTCGGCTTCACCGGCCTGGCCGAGACCCGCGACCCCGAGCAGGTGAAGAACCTGGTCGACGGGTGCTTCGAGCTGCTCGTCGCCGACATCGTCGCCTTCGGCGGGCGGGTCGACAAGATCGTCGGCGACGCCATCGTCGCCCTCTTCGGCGCCCCGGTGGCCCACGAGGACGACGCCGAGCGGGCCGTGCGGGCCGCCCTGCGGATGCAGCGGACCCTCGGCCGCCACGCCGCCGCCATCGCCGCCGACGTGCAGATGCGGATCGGGGTGAACACCGGGGAGGTGCTGGTCGGCGCCATGCGGGCCGGCGGCGACTACACGGCGATGGGCGACGTGGTGAACACGGCCGCCCGGCTCCAGCAGGTCGCCGCGCCGGGCTCGGTGGTGGTCGGGCCGGCCACCCACGCCGCCACCCAGCGGGTCGTGCGCTACGACCCGATCGGGCTGCTGACGCCGAGGGGCCGGGAGGCCGCCGTCGAGGCCTGGACGGCGGTCGAGGTGCTCGCCCCGCCCGGCTACCGGGTCCGGTCGAGGGCGCCGCTCGTCGGCCGCGACGTCGAGCTCGGCCTGGTCAGCGCGGCGGTGGCGTCGTCCGTGGCCCGGTCCAGGGCCCACCTCGTGCTGCTGCTCGGCGAGGCCGGCCTGGGCAAGAGCCGGCTGGCCGAGGAGGTGGCCGGCAGTGCCGAGCGCGACCACGGCGCGCTCGTGCTCGAGGGGCGCTGCGTCCCCTACGGCGAGGCCAACGTGTGGTGGCCGCTGGCCGAGGCCGTGCGCCAGGCGTGCGACCTGGACGTCACCGACGGCGCCGCCAGGGCCGCCGAGCGGTGCGCGGCCACCGTGGCCGCCGCCCTCGGCACCGGCGCCGAGCCGGCCGAGGTCACGAGGGTGGCCGCCGGCCTGCTCCACCTCATGGGCTACGAGGGGTCGCTGCGGGACATCGAGCCCCAGCGGGCGAGGGACGAGGTCGCCCGGTCGACCCAGGCCCTCCTCGACGGGCTGACGGCGTCCTCGCCGGTCGTGCTCGTGCTGTCCGACGTGCACTGGGCCGACGAGCTCGTCCTCGACCTCGTCGACCGCCTGCTCGAGCACCTCCGCCGCCGCCGGCTGGTCGTCGTGGCCACCGCCCGGCCGGGCATCGAGGGGCGGTGGGGGGTGCGGCGGGGCGGCCACGACGTGGTCGTCGTCCACCTCGACCCCTTGTCGCGGGACGCGGCCGACCGCCTGCTGACCGAGCTGGCCGGCGACGAGCTGCCCCGCCAGCTGCGGGCCGCGCTGCTCGACCGCAGCGGCGGGAACCCGTTCTTCCTCGAGGAGCTGGTGGCCCTGCTCGGTGAGGCCGGGGTGGTGGGCGACGGCGGGCCGGTCACCGCGCCCGTCCGCCAGCTGCCCGACACCCTCCGCGGCCTGGTCGCGGCCCGGCTCGACGCGCTGACGGCCGACGAGCGGGTCGTGCTCGACCACGCCGCCGTGCTGGGGGCGCGCGGGCCGGTCGAGGCGCTCGTGATCATGGGCCGGCACCTCGGCGACGAGCGGGTGGCCACCGCCCTCGACGGCCTGGCCGACAAGGAGGTGCTCGTCGTCCAGGACGGGCGGTGGTCGTTCCGGTCGGACCTGGTCCGAGAGGTGGCCTACCAGACGCTCACCAAGGGCGACCGGGCCCGGCTCCACTTCGGGGTCGCCGACTGGCTGGAGCGCCACCTGGACGAGCTGGGCGACGACGACAGCACGGTCAGCCGCATCGCCCACCACTACGGGTCGGCTGCCCGGCTGGCCGCCGAGGTCGGGTCGGTCGAGGGTGTGCCCGCCGACCTGGTGCGCCGGGCCCTCGACTGGGTCGAGCGGGCGGCGTGCCGGGCCGAGGCCAGCGACGTCGCCGTCGTCGCCGACCGGTTCTTCGACCTCGCCGTCGACCTGGCCCCGGCCCTCCCGGCCGACGACGCCACCCTCGTGCGCCTGCTGCTCGGTCGGGCCCGGGCCAGGGCGACCCTCCGCGAGCTGGACGCGGCGCGCGCCGACGTCGAGCGGGCCAGGGCGACGGCCGAGGCGGCCGGCGACCGGGCCGGGCTGGCCAGCGCGCTGACCGTGCTCGGCGACGTCCAGCAGAAGGCCGGCGACCTCGACGCCGCCGTCGCCACCCTCGACGCCGCGCTCACGCTGGCCAGGGAGGCCGGCGACCGGCCCACCGAGGTCGAGGCCCTGCGCCTGCGGGGGGTGGCCGACCTGTTCAGGGGCGACACCCTGGCGGCCGCCCCCGTCCTGGAGGACGCCCTGCGGGGGTTCTGCGACCTGCGGGACCGGCGGGGCGAGGCCTGGGCGCTGCAGAACCTGGCCTGGATCGCGTTCACCGAGGGCCGCATGGACGCGGCCGAGGAGCGGCTCGACCAGTCGGTGGCCACGTTCACCGAGATCGGCGACGTCGGCGGGCTCGGCTGGGCCTTCGGCCTCCAGGGCTGGGTCAAGTTCCAGCAGGGCGACCTCGCCGCCGCCCGCCAGCTGTGCCACCGGGTCACCCGGGAGGCGGAGACGACCGGCGACCGGTGGGGGCACGGGATGATGATCGTGCTCTCCGCGCTCGTCGACCTGTGGTGCGGCAAGACCGACGACGCCGTCCGCACGGCCCGCCACGCCGTCGAGATCTTCGAGCGCATCGACGACCGCTACGGCCGGGTGCAGTCCCTCGCCGCGCTGGCCCGGGCGCTGCTGGCCGCCGGCCGGGTGCCGGAGGGCCTCGCCGTCACCGACGAGCTCGAGGCCATCGCCGCCCAGCCGGGGGTGGCGGGCACGAACGCCGGGGACTTCGCCGCCCTGGCCGTCGCCCAGGCGGCGATGGTGGTCGGCGACCCCGAGCGGACGCTCGCCGCGCTGCCGGCCCGGCTGCTCGCCGTGTCGAGCGAGCGGGTGGCGCCCGTGGCGGACGGCCTGGTCGCCGCCGGCCTGGCCCGGCTCATGCTCGGCCTGGCCGACGAGGCCCTCGCCACCCTCGCCCTGCCCCACGACGCCGACCCCACCGACGCCAACGCGACCGCGTCGCTCGCCCTCGCCCGGGCCGTCACCGGCGGCGATGGCCACGGCGACGCCCGGCGCCTCGCCGCCGAGCTCACCGACACCGGCCGGGGCACCTACCTCGACCGCATGCTCGCCCACCTCGCCGCCGCGTTCGCGGCCGGCCGGGAGGGGGACGACGAGGCGGCGATCAGGGCCGCCGACGCCGCCGTCGCCACCGTCGACGGCACCGAGGACCGGCTGGCCCACGCCGTCGCTCGCCTCGGCCGGTCCAAGGTGCTCGCCCTGATCGGCGACCCGACCGCCGACCGGGCCGCCGGCGACGCCGCCGCCCGGCTCGAGGCGCTCGGCCTGTCCGGCACCGCCTGGGAGGTGGCCTTCGGGCTCGCCCGGGCGGCCGGCGCCGCCGCCTGACCGCCGTCGCCCGCGCCGGCATGTCGGCCGCGGCGGCGGGGTAGGGCCGGTCCATGGGCATCGTGCGCAGGCTCGTCCCCTACAGCCGTGTCGGCATGGCCGTCTGGGCCTACCGGCACCGCCAGGACATCGCCGACTGGGCCGGCCACGGCGTCCGCTCGGTCTCCCGCCTGGTGAACGGCGAGGGCGGCGATGTCGTCGCCGAGACCCGGCTGCGCGCCGCCCTGGCCGCCGACCGGGACACCAAGGGCGCGAAGGGCCTGCAGGTCAGCGTGCGCCACGGGGTGGCCGAGCTGCGGGGCCGGGTCGAGCCGTCGACCGCGCTGGCCGCCGTCCGGGTCGCCGAGCGGATCCCCGGCGTCCGCAACGTCAGGGACGCGACCGCGGGCGTGCGCTCCCGCCGCTAGCGGGGCGGGCCGGCGCTCAGGCGCTGGCGGCCGCCGGGCGGAACACGTCCGGCTCGACGTAGATCACCCTCGCCTCCGGCACGGCCGACCGCACGGCCGTCTCCAGGTCGTTCACGCAGTCGGCCAGCTGGGGGAAGGTGAGGGAGTCCTCGAAGGCGACCTTCGCTGCCACCAGCAGCTCCTCGGGGCCGAGGTGCTCGGTCCGGAGGTGGATGAGCCGCTCGACGTGGGGCGCGGCCTCGATGGCGTCGCGGATGGCGGCCTCGGACTTGGGCGCCGCCGACTCGCCGATGAGCAGGCTCTTCATCTCGATGCACAGGATGATGGCGATGACGCCGAGCAGGATGCCGATGGTCAGGGTGCCGTAGCCGTCCCACATGGCGTTGTCGGTGACGGTGGCGACGACGACCGCGGTGAAGGCGACGACCAGGCCGAGCAGCGCGCCGGTGTCCTCCAGCAGCACGACCGGGATCTCGGGCGCCTTGGCCCGGCGGATGTAGGTGACGAGGCTGGCGTCGCCCCGCACGGCGTTGGCCTCCTGGAGCGCGGTGCGGAACGACAGCCCCTCCAGCACGATGGCGACCCCGAGGATGCCGAGGGCCCACCCCGGCGACTCGAGCTCGTGGGGGTGGCGGATCTTCTCGAAGCCCTCGACGATGGCGAAGACGGCGCCGAGCGTGAACAGCACGACGGCCACCACGAAGGCCCAGAAGTACCGCTCCCGGCCGTAGCCGAACGGGTGCCGAGGGGTGGGCCGGCGGCGGCTGCGGCGGCCGCCGAGGAGGAGCAGGCCCTGGTTGCCGGTGTCGGCCAGCGAGTGGACGCTCTCGGCCAGCATCGACGCCGAGCTCGTGAACAGGAACCCGACGAACTTGGCGATGGCGATGCCGAGGTTGGCGAAGAACGCCGCGATGATCGCCCGGTTGCCGTGGCCGCTCATGGGCCGGCAACCGTACCCGGACGCCGGGAACCACACGCCCGGCTCGTGCGTCGTAGACCGCGACCGGGAGGTGCGAGATGCGACGTGTGGCAGCGGTGGCGACGGTGGTGGTCGCGGTGGTGGCGCTCGGCGCCGGGCCGGCGCTCGCGTGCGGCGGTCTGGTCGGGCCGAACGGCACCGTCCAGCTGGTGCGCACGTCGACGCTCGCCGCCTACACCGGCGGCGTCGAGCACTACGTCACCTCCTTCGAGTTCGAGGGCGGCGGCGCCGAGGTCGGCTCGATCGTGCCGCTCCCCGGCGTGCCCACCTCGGTCGTGAAGGGCGGGGCGTGGACGCTCCAGCGCCTCGCCCGGGAGACGGCGCCGCCGACCACCACGATCTTCGGCGGCGCCCTGGCGGCGTCCGACGGCGGTGCCGAGGTGCTGCTCGAGACCCAGATCGACGCGCTCGAGCTGACCGTGCTGCGGGGCGGGGGCAGCGAGGTGGCGGAGTGGGCGACGGCCAACGGCTTCGGCCTCACCCCCGACGCGCCCGAGGTCCTCGACTTCTACGCCGCCCGCAGCCCGATCTTCCTCGCCGCCCGCTTCGACGCCTCGGCCGCGGCCGGGCGGGGGCAGGGCGTGGGCGACGGCACGCCGGTGCACCTCACGATCCCGACCGACGACCCGTGGGTGCCGCTGCGCATCCTCGGCCTCGGGCTGTCGCCGGGCGAGCGGGTCGAGGCCGACGTCTACCTGCTGACCGACGATCGCCCCGCGCTGCTCGGCGGCGTCGGCGACGAGCTGTCGCTGCGCCACAGCGCACCGGCCACGGACACGCTGCTCACCGACCTCAGGTCCGACGAGGGGATGGGCTGGGTGCCGTCGTCGGGGTGGCTGACCTACCTGGCCGTGGACGCCCCGGCCGGTTCGCTGGACTTCGACCTGGCCGTCGACGCCTCGGGCGGCGTGCCGTCGCCGGCCGACGCCGGGTTCACCGTCGACCTCGGCGCCGCGGCCAGGGACGCGGCCGTCCACGGCCTGCTGCCGGTCGGGATGTCGCCCTCCGGGACGGCCGCGCTCGCGCTCTGCGCCGCCGGCGCCTCGGCGGCCGCCTGGCGGGGCGTGAGCGCCATGCGCCGCCGCGAGGTGCGCCGGTGAGGCGTCGGGCAGCGGCGCCGGTCGCCCGGCGCCGCGCCGGGCTCGTGTCGGTGGCGGCGTCGGTCGCGCTGGTCGCCCGGCGCCGCGCTGGGCTCGTGTTGCGGGCGGCGCCGGTGGCGCCGGTCGCCCGGGCCGGGCTCGCATCGGCGGTGGCACCGGTTGCGCTCGTCGCCCGGCGCCGCGCTGGGCTCGTGTCGCGGGCGGCGCTGATCGTCCGGCGCCGGGCCGAGTTCGCATCGGCGGTGGCGCCGGAGCAGGATGTGCGCTTGCGAGGTGCGCCGCTGGGGCGGGCCGGCGCGCTGCTGGTCGTCGCCGCCCTGGCGTCGTCGGGCCTGCTGGCGGGGTGCGGCGACGCCGGGGCGGCGGCCAGGCGGACCGTCGAGCTCGGCGCCCGCTACAGCCGCTTCACGCCCGGCGAGGTCGTCGTGCCGGCCGGCACCACCGTGCGGTTCGAGATCCGCAACGACGACCCGATCGACCACGAGTTCATCGTCGGGCCCCAGGAGGTCCACGACCGCCACGAGACCGGCACCGAGCGGGAGCACGGCGCGGTCCCCGGCGAGGTCACCGTCCCGGCCGGGACGACGAGGACGACCGAGTACCGCTTCGACGAGCCCGGCACCGTCGTGTTCGCCTGCCACCTGCCCGGCCACTTCGCCTACGGCATGCGAGGCGAGATCGTGGTCGAGGGGTAGGAAGGGCTGAGATAGCATGGCGGGCCGTGACAGAGCGGAAATGCGTCCGCTCGTTTCCGTGGTGATGCCGGCCGGGTAAGTGGTCCCGGTCGGGCGGCGGCCGACCGGCGGAAGGTTCCATGCACACTCGGCGGACAACCAGGCTGAGGCAGGCGGCGACGACGGTCGCGCTCGTGATGATGGTCGCGCTCGGCGCCTGCTCCGACGACGACCCCCGAGCCGCCCAGCCCGAGATCACCGCCCCCACGTCCACGACGACCACGACGCAGGCGACGACCACGTCGACCGAGCCCACGCCGGACCGGCTCGAGGCCGAGCCCCCTCCCGACGAGCCCCGCCCCGACATCGACGTCAACGTCACGTACCCCAGCACCTTCACCGAAGCCCAGATCGACGTCGTCGAGGCCTATAGAGGCTTCTGGCATGCCGTCTATGCGGCGAGCGACCCCGTCGATCTCCAGCATCCGCTACTTCGTCAATACACGACTGTCGACCGCCTACAAGGCGTACAGGCTGGGCTCGCGGAACACCAGGAACATGGTTGGATTGCGCGGATCCCGAATGACGGCGTGTATCAACACGCGGTGCTGTCAGTCGACATCGACGGAACCGAGGCGACATTGCGGGACTGTTCCGTAGACAGTGCGCAAGTCATTGATGCCGAGTCCCAGTCGATCGTCGATGACGACGTGGTCACTCGAGAGACCGAATTCCTGGTCGTGGAGGTCGCCGGCGTTTGGCGAGTGGGAGGAACCGAGCCTCGGCTGATCGAGGAGTGGAACGGAGTGAGTGGATGCGCCGAGCAGCTTTCCTGATGTTGTTCGCACTCCTGGCGCTGGGCGCTCCAGTGGCTCCGGCGGGTGCCGACGACGATTGGAATCATGGGGGGATGCCGACGCCGCCGCCGGCGGGGAGGCCGGGGGATCCGGGGGCGCCGGATCCGGGGTTGTACGGGCCGGGGTCGCGACCCACCAATCCTTGGGACCTGCCGATGGGTGGGATCTACCGGCCGGCGCCGGTCGTGCCCGTGGCGCCTGGCGCGCCGGCGCCTGCGCCCGGCGCGCCGGGTGGGCCGGCTCCTGCGCCGGCCCCGCCGCCGCCGACGCCGGAGGAGATCGCCGAGGAGCTGGTCGGTGAGCTCGACCCGCCGCCGCCGGACGTGCACACCAACCCGCCGGCCGACGGCGACCAGCTGGTCGGCGTCCCGACGTGGCTGTGGGTGTCGAACTGGCGGCCGGTGTCGGTGTCCGACCGGGGCGTGACCGTCACCGCCCGGCCGGTCGTGACCTACTGGGACCTCGGCACCGGCGACCCCGTCGTCGAGTGCGGGCGGGGGACGCCCTACGACCCGTCCCGGCCGCCGGACGCCCAGTCCACCGACTGCTCGTACACCTACCAGTGGTCGTCGGCCGACGAGCCCGGTGGGGTGTGGGACGCCGCCGTGTCGATGGTCTGGGCCGTCACCTGGACGGGGCCCGGCGGCACGGGCGGCTCGTTCGGCTACGGCGCCACCGAGACCGGCTTCCCGCTCCGCTCCGTCGAGGTCCAGGCGGTCATCGGCACCTGACCCGCCGCCGGTACGCTCGGCCGCCATGGCCCGCTGGCCCCGGCGCTTCCGCGTCACCGGCACCGGCCACCCCGCCGTGCGGGCCACGCACGACAAGACCCTCGAGGTCACCGCCGACCCCGACCTCACCGAGCGGGGCACCTGCATCCTGGCCGTCGGCGCCGACCTGTCGGCCGCCGTCCCCCTGGCCGGGCCCGTCCGCCTCACGATCCGGGCCGGCGACCACGCCGACACCGTCACCGCCGTCGCCAACCCGTTCGCCGCCCCGGCCGGCCGGCTCGTCGTCCGGCGCAGCGACCACGCCGATCCCG
The DNA here is from genome assembly GCA_036399815.1 of Acidimicrobiales bacterium. Lineage (NCBI taxonomy): Bacteria > Bacillati > Actinomycetota > Acidimicrobiia > Acidimicrobiales > Acidimicrobiales bacterium. Next base: position 11,617 of record DASWMK010000041.1, on the reverse strand, counting down.
ACACCTTCGCCGGCCTGGCCGACCGGGGCGCGGCCGACCTCGACCCCGACCTCGCCGACGCCCTCCGCGACCCGGCCACCGCCGTCCACCTCGACGTCGTCGAGGCCGGCGACCGGCCCGCCGACAACGCCCTCCTCGCCGTCCTCCCCCGTGGCGTGCCGGCGCCGCCCGGCACCGAGGGGTGCGACCCGACGGAGCTGGCCGGCCGCCTCGCCGCCGGCGCCCACCTCGCCATCCGCCCGGCCGGCCGGGGCCTCGACCCGTTCCTCGCCGAGGTCGTCGCCGTCGCCGTCGACGCCGGCGCGGTCGTCGCCGTCGCCCCCGGCCCCTGGGAGGTCCCGACCGTCCTCGTGGCCGCCGGGATCGCCACCCTCCGCCACGTCGACGCCGGCACCCTCACCGGCCGGGCCCAGGACGAGACCGCCCTGCTCGCCCTGGCCGCCACCGCCGGCCTGCCCCTCGCCGCCCGCTGCCAGGCGGCCGACCTGCCCGACGTCGCCGCCCGCCTCGCCGAGCACCTCGGCTCCGCCACCCCGGCCGCGGTCGCCCCAGAGCGCCTCACCCCCTACCGCACCGTCCGCCGGGCGACCGTCGCCGACCTGGCCGGCCTCGCCCCGGCCGGCGCCGCCACCGTCGCCGTCGCCGTGGCCCCTCCGCCCGCGGGCGCCGCCGATCACGGCGTGCCGGTCGCCGTCGACCGCCTCCTCGCCCGCCTGGTCGACGCCGGCGTGCCCGTCCGGACCCTCGCCGCCGCCCTCGCCGGCGCCACCGGCCTGAGCCGCCGGCAGAGCTACGACCACGTCCTTCAGCGCCGCACCACCGAGGCGGACACCGACAGGAACCGCGGGTGAGGGCGCCCGTGGGACAGCTTCCTCGCCCACGTCGTCGGCAGCGCGGCGACCTCGTCCGCCGCCAGCCACCGGGCCGCCGACACCCGTAGCCCGAGCCGCTCCCACGCCGGCGCCAGCACGTCCTCGACCAGGGCGACCGTCGGCTCGGGCAGGCTCCTGGCCTCGACCGGCACCGGGTCGCCCCACACCTCGCCGTTGAGCACGACCGACACCGCCGCCCCCGGCCGGCCCAGCCCGGCCACGCCGCCGACCACCGCCGGGTCGGCCACCAGCAGCCCGCTCATCAGCCGCCCCCACGGCAGCACGACGTGGACCTCGTCGGCCCGCCCCAGGAGCACGGCCGGCACCGACTCGACGGTCGCCACCACGTACAGCACGTTGGCCAGCCCGCCCCTCGCCGGCTTGCGCCCCGCCCGCGTCGACGACTCCCGCATGGCGTCGGCCACCGGGTCGAGGCCGACGACGAACCAGTCCGGCCGGGTGCGGGCCAGGTGGTAGGCGTGGCGGCCGTCGCCGGTGCCGACGTCGACGGCGAGCGGCCGGCCGCCGGCCAGCGCCTCGAACCCGGCGGCGTCGACCGGCACCGACGCCCGCCCCCGCACGGCGACGAGGGTCACCGGTGGTACGGCTCGCCGGCGAGGATCGTCCCCGCCCGGTAGAGCTGCTCGAGCAGCACCAGCCGGGCCAGCTCGTGGGGGAGCGTCCACGGGGCCAGGCTGAGCCGGCGCCCGCAGGCCGACAGCGCGTCGGCGGCCAGCCCCGAGGCCCCGCCGACGAGGAACGTCACCGTCGTCGCCGCCTCCCGCCGCTCCCGCAGCCAGCGGGCGAAAGCCTCGGACGACAGCCGGTCGCCGCCCTCGTCGCAGGCCACGAGGTCGCCGCCGTCGCCCACCACCCGCCGCAGCCGGCCCCACTCCCGGTCCCTCACCTCGGCGGCCGGCAGCGACCGCCCCGGCTCGGGCTTCACCTCCCGGACGGCGAGCGGCCAGTAGCGGGCGGCCCTGGCCCGGTAGTCCTCGAGCGCCGGCGCCAGCAGCCCGCTCCCGGCCCGGCCGACGGCGGCGACGACGACCTCCACCGGGCCAGTCTGGCGTCGATAGCGTGCGCGGGGATGACCGCCCTCGCCGAGCGCTTCGCCCCGCTGCCCGCCGACAAGGTCGCCTTGTGGGAGGGGTTCGGCAACTGGGACACCGTCTACTTCCCCCAGCTCGTCGGGCTCCGGGTCGAGGAGGTCCGCACCGACTACTGCCGGATGCGCCTGCCCTACCGGCCGGAGCTGGACCAGCCGGCCGGCGTCGTCCACGGCGGCGCCATCGCCACCCTCATCGACACCGTCGTGGTCCCGGCCATCGCCGCCGTCTACGACGAGCGGCCCCGGATGCTGACGATCTCGATGAACGTGCAGTTCCTCGGGGCGGTCGTCGCGCAGGACGCCGTCGCGGAGGGCTGGGTGGAGCAGCGGGGCCGGTCCATCGTGTTCTGCCGGGCGGAGGTGCGCTCGGAGGACGGGCGGCCGTGCGCCAACGGCACGCTGGTCTACAAGGTCAGCGCCGCCCGCTAGCCCGAGGAGGACCGATGGCCTTCGAGTTCGACCGCAGGGAGCCGGTCCCGAACGCGGTGCGCCGCCTCGTCGTCGAGCAGCTGGACCTCGCCGCCGGGGAGCTCGCCGCCGACCCGGGCGAGAAGGCCGTCCACGAGGCCCGCAAGGCGCTGAAGCGGTGCCGGGCGGTCGTCCGCCTGGTGCGGCCGGTCCTCGGCGACGAGCTCGCCGCCGCGGAGAACGCCGCCTACCGCGAGGCCGGCAGGGCGCTGTCGGCCACCCGCGATGCCGACGTGCTGCTGGTCACCTGGGACAAGGTCACCGGCGACGGCGTGGACGGGGTCGGCGACGCCACGCTGACCGCCGGCCGGCGGGCGCTCGAGGCCCACCGGGAGCGGGTGCGGGCCGAGCCGTCGGCCGATCCGACCGCCGTCGCCGAGGCGCTCCGGGAGGCCCGCCGCCGGGCCGCCGGGTGGCCGGAGGCGGACGACTCGTGGCGCTCGCTGGCGCCCGGGCTGCGGCGCATCTACGGGCAGGGCCGGGCGGCCATGGCGGCGACGGGCCGGGGCGACGACGAGGCCTGGCACGACTGGCGCAAGCGGGTGAAGGACACCTGGTACCACCTCACCCTGCTCGTCCCGGCCTGGGAGCCGGTGCTCGGGGCGGAGGAGGCCGAGGCCCACCGCCTGTCGGAGCTGCTCGGCGACGACCACGACCTCGCCGTGCTGCGGGCCGAGATCGCCGGGCGGGACGGGCCGTGGTCGGCCGACGAGGCGGCCGCGCTGACCGCCGCCGTCGACGCCCGCCGCCGCGCCCTCCAGGCCGAGGCGCTCGACCGCGGTCGCCGGCTCTACGCCGAGAAGCCGAAGGCGTTCGCCGCCCGCCTCGGCGGCTACTGGGACGCCTGGCGCGACGGCGCCGCCTGAGGGGCCCCCAGGCCCGCGTAGGGGCCTCCCCGGATGGCGGTGGAGCGCCGACCCGGCGCACGCTCGCCGCATGAGCCTCCCCACCCAGCCCCGCCAGACGCCCGCGTTCTACGCCCAGTCCGTCGTCTCCTTCGCCGTCTCCCTCGGCGCCCTCGTGCTCGGCATCGCCTACCTGCCGGTCGACGGGTGGATGCGCGCCTACCTCTCCGTCGGCGTGCTCTACACGGTCACGTCGGCGTTCACGCTGGCCAAGTGCGTGCGCGACCAGTTCGAGGCGTCGAAGGTCGTGCACCGGGTCGACGAGGTGCGCCTCGAGCGGCTGCTGGCCGAGCACGACCCGTTCCGCCAGGACGGGTGGACGGCGCCCGCGCCGGCCGCCGTGCCGCCCGCCGCCTAGGCGATCCCGTGCTCGACGGCGTAGCGGACGAGGTCGGCCCGCCGTGACAGGTGGAGCTTGCCGAGGATGTTGCGGACGTGGTTCTCCGCCGTCCTCGGCGAGATCCCGAGCTCGCGGCCGATCTCCCCGTACGGCGCGCCGCGGGCGACGAGGGTGAGCACCTCGCGCTCCCGGTCGGTGAGCGGGTTGGCGCCGGCCGCCCTGGCCAGGCGGCGGAACTCGCCGAGCACGAGGGCGGCCAGCGGCGGGCTGAACACCGGCTCGCCGGCGGCCGCCCGCCGCAGCTGGTCCCGCAGCTCGCCGGTCGGCGTCGTCTTCAGGAGGTAGCCGGCGGCCCCGGCGGCGACGGCGTCGAGCAGGTCGCGCTCGGCCTCGGACACGGTCAGCACGACGATGGGCGCCACCGTGGCGACGGCCCGCACGACGGCCAGCCCGCCGCCGCCCGGCATGACGAGGTCGCAGACGACGAGGTCGGGCCGGTGGGCGAGCACGACGTCGATTGCGCCCGGCGCGTCGTCGGCCTCGCCGACGACGGCGAACCCGTCGCCCAGCTCGGCCCGCGTCCCGGCCCGGACGACGGCGTGGTCGTCGGCCAGCACGACCCGGATCGGCGCGCTCCCAGCACCTCCGGCGCCGCCGGCGGCGGTCGGTCCCCCGTTCACGGCACCCCGGATCCTCACCTCGGTGCCCCGGCCGGGGGCGCTCACGACCTCGGCCCGCCCGCCGGCGTCGGCCACCCGGCCGACGACCGAGCCGGCCAGCCCGCGCCGGTCGGGGGGCACGGCCGCCGGGTCGAAGCCCCGGCCGTCGTCCCGCACGGACACGAACAGGCGGCCGTCGTCGTCCTGCTCGGCGAACACCACCGCCCGCCGCACGCCGGCGTGCTTGCCCACGTTGGCGACGGCCTCGGCGACGGCGCCGGCCACCGCGGCCAGCACGTCCTCGCCGACCTCGGCGTCCTCGTCGACGACCGAGAGGGCGACGTCGACGTCGTGGGCCCGCCCGGCCCGCAGCGCCGCCTCCCGCAGCGCCGGCCCCAGCCGGTGGGCGGGGCCGGCGCCCGGCCGGCGCCCGTGCAGGAACGAGCGGAGGTCCCGGTCGGTGTCCCTGGCCAGCCGGGCCAGGTCGGGGTCGGTGGCGCCGGTGCGCCGCTCGACGAGGGCGAGGGTCTGGAGCACGCCGTCGTGCAGGGTCCTCGCCACCTCCTCGCGGGCCCGGGTGACGGCCACCTCCTGCTCGGCCCGCCCGAGGAGCGTCGCCACCCACCCGGCCACCCCGCCGTACAGCGCGTAGAAGGCGACTGTCGACGCGAGCGACGCCAGCCGGTCGCCGTCGAGGTCGGCGACGGCCACCCCGTTGGCGACCGCGCCCGCCGCCCGCCCGAGCCCGACCAGGCCGCCGGCCACCGCGCCGGGGGCCGGCCCGAGGGCCACCCCGGCGGCGATCACCCCGGCCACCGGCCACCCGCCGGCGAGGCCCTGGCGGCCGGCGAAGGCGTGGCCCTCCTCGAACGCCAGCCCCTCGCCGGCCAGCAGGAGCGCCCCGGTGACGAGGTCGGCGGCCACCAGCCAGGGCGGCACGGGGCCGCCGCCGGCGACCGCGCGCGTGTCGGCCACGGTCACCGCGAGGGCGGCGGCGAGGAGGGCGGCGGCCACCCACGGGCGGGCGAGGCGGTCGGCGCCGACCACGACCACGCCGGCCGACCAGGCGAGCGTCGCCCACCGCAGGACGACGAGACCCCGCCGGAGGCTGGCGGTGGTCGGCCCGCCCGATCGCCCGACCAGCTCAGACCCCCAGGGTGGCGAGCAGCTGGCCGCGGTCGGGGCCGGGGAGGGGCTCGGACCGCCAGCCGGCGCCCAGGGACAGCGCCCGCTCCCGGACGTCGTCCCGGTCGTGCTCGTCCTCCACCCGGCTCAGCATCCCGGCGATGCGCACGGACGACCGGAACAGCTCGGCGTCGCCGAACGAGGCCACCCCGAGCGCGTGCCAGAACTCCCACAACGGGTCGTCGGGCTCGTAGGGGCGGCCCTCGATCTGGGCGTCGATCTCGGCCAGCCGGTGCCGGTCGAACCACAGCGTGCTGCGCACGAAGGGCAGGACGGTCGCCTCGGTGACGTCGTGCCAGGCGTCGGCCAACCCGGCCGGGTCGCCGAGGTCGGCCGTGCGCAGGAGGTCGCGCAGGGCGATGGCGTGGATGGTCCCCACCGAGATGCCCCGGCCGACCGACGGGTTGGTGCAGGCCCAGGCGTCGCCGACGGCGACGACGCCGGTGGCCACCGGCCGGCCGTCGACCCGGAAGCAGCGGACCCGGTCCTCGATGCCGGCCATCACCGCCACGTCGGCGTCGAGCCGCTCGCCCTCCAGCCAGTGGGCCATCAGCGGGAAGCAGGCGACGGTGGCGTCGAACCGCTCCGGGTCGCGGAGGGCCCGCAGGGTCCGGTCGGTGCCGCTCGTGACGATCCCGATGCCCCACGTGCCGTTGTCGGCCGGCAGGGTGAGCACCGAGATGGCGTCGTAGTGCTGGAGCCCGGGGCCGAGGAACGGTGGCACCGAGCCGTCGGCGGACCGGAAGTGGCGGCCGTAGTAGACGAACCCGCAGTCGTCCTTCTCCTCCACGGGCGGGCGGCCGCCGGCGGCCTCGAGCCAGCGGGGGAGGGCGGACCGCCGCCCGCCGGCGTCGACGACGAGGTCGGCGGCGATCTCCTCGCCGTCCTCGGTGACGACCCCGGTGACGTGCACCACGCCGGGGACGGCGTCCGGCCCCGTGCGCACGCCGGCGAGGGCCACGCCGCGCCGGATCGTGATGCCCGGCGTCGACCCGGCCAGGCGGGCGATGACGGCCTCGACCATCGGCCGCCGCCCGGTGACCGTGCGGAACACCTCGTCGCCCGGCTGGGGGCCGCCGGACACGGTCGGCGGCGCCTCGGCGACCGGGTTCTGGTCGAGGGCGCCGGCCGCCACGAGCTCGTCGAGCAGCGCCGGCAGCTCGGCCTCGCACAGGGTCCGCCAGCGGGGCAGGAAGTAGTGCAGCAGGCGGAACTGGTTGACGCCGCGGCGGGCCCACGCCGCCCACGCCTCGTCGGCGTCGTGAGGCGGCGGCTCCGGGTCCCGTTCGAGGACGGTCACCTCGTGGCCGTCGGCGGCCACCAGCATCGCCGTCGAGAGGCCGATGATGCCGCCGCCGAGCACTGCGATCCGAGCCATCCGTCGCCTCCTGCCGATCCTGGGCGAACCGGAGCGTAGGCGGACCGGCCGGCGCGGGTAGCGTGATCCGCTCGTGGCCTTCCGTCTGCTGCCGACCGACCGCCACTTCTTCCGCCTGTTCGACGAAGCGGCCGGCAACGTGGCCGACTGCGCCCGCCGGCTGCGGGAGTCGTTGAACGGCGAAGGAGCGGCCGTCGAGGACTTCGTCGCCTTCGAGCGTCGCGGTGACGGCCTCACCCGCGACATCCTCCAGCGGCTGAACACGTCGTTCGTCACCCCGTTCGACCGGGAGGACATCCACGAGCTGGCCGAGGAGCTCGACGACGTCGTCGACGACGTGCTCGAGGTCGTGCACAAGCTCCAGCTGGGCGACGGCGACCCGAGCGCGCTGCCCGAGGTGAAGCAGCAGGCCGACCTCCTCGTGAAGATGGCCGAGCAGGCCCAGGACCTGATCAAGCTGCTGGAGTCGATGAAGGGCGTGCGGCCCTACCTCGACGCCATCGACCAACTGGAGACCGAGGGCGACAAGGTGTACCGGCAGGCGCTGGCCCGGCTGTTCAGCGGCGAGATCGACGCGATCTCCGTCCTCCGCTGGAAGGACCTCGTCGAGGCCATGGAGGCGGCGCTCAACACGCTGGAGGACGTCTCCAACGTGGTCGAGTCGATCGTCCTGAAGCACGCCTGATCGAACGGTGGACGATCTCGCGGTCGTCGTCGTCGTCGCCATCGCGCTCGCGTTCGACTACGTCAACGGCTTCCACGACGCCGCCAACTCGATCGCCACGGTCGTGTCGACGAGGGTGCTGTCGCCGAGGACGGCGGTGGCGTGGGCGGCGTTCTTCAACTTCGTCGCCTTCCTCGTGTTCGGCACCCACGTGGCGGCGACGATCGCCAAGGGCGTGGTCGACCCCGGCGTGCTGTCGATCGGGGTGGTGTTCGCCGGGCTGATCGGGGCCATCGGCTGGAACCTCATCACGTTCTACCTGGGCCTGCCGACGAGCTCGTCGCACGCGCTGGTCGGCGGCATCGCGGGGGCGGCCGTGGCCAAGGGCGGCTTCCACGTGCTCGTGGGCGAGGGCCTGCGGACGATCGGCGTGTTCATCGTGCTGTCGCCCCTCGCCGGGCTGGCGCTCGGGCTGGTGCTGACCGTCGGCCTGATGTGGGCGGTGCACCGGTACCGGAACGTCGACCGCCTCAACCGGGTCTTCCGTCGCGGCCAGCTCCTCTCGGCGGCGGCGTTCAGCCTCGGCCACGGCGGCAACGACGCCCAGAAGACGATGGGCATCATCCTCGCCGTGCTCATCACCGCGGGGCACCTGCCGACCGACGCGGACGTGCCGCTGTGGGTCGTGCTGTCGGCCCACCTCGCCATCGGCCTCGGCACCCTGTCGGGCGGGTGGCGGATCGTGAAGACGATGGGCTCGCGGATCACCAAGCTCCAGCCGGTCGGCGGGGTGGCCGCCGAGTCGGCCGCCGCCGCCACGCTGTTCTTCACGTCCGGCGCCGGCATCCCGGTGTCGACCACGCACACGATCACCGGCGCCATCGTCGGGGTGGGCGCCACCCGCCGCCTGTCCGCCGTGCGGTGGGGGGTCGCCGGGCGGGTGGTGTGGGCGTGGGTGCTGACGATCCCCGGCGCCTGGCTGATCGCCACGGTCGTCTACGGCGCGGTGGCGGCGCTGTCGTGATGGACCGCCGGGCCGCGTTCTTCCTCCTCGCCGCGCTCGTCTGCGCGGCGCTCACCCCGCTGGCCGACACCGACCACCGCTTCGTCGCCGGCGGGCTGGCCGCCCTGTACCTCGTGCTCGCCGTGGCGTCGTGGCTCGACGCGCGGGGGAGGGGCTGAACGCCCGGGAACGGGAAGACTGGCGCCCCGTGACCGCGCTGCCCGACGCCATCGCCCGCCTGCGGGACGAGCTGGGCGGCGTGGCCCTCGGCCTGGACGTGGCCGGGGCGGCCGAGGCCCGGCAGGCGAGGGACGAGCTCGTCGGCCAGGTCGACGACTACCTCCTGCCCCGGCTCCTCCGGCTCGACGCGCCGATGCTCGTGGTCGTGGGCGGCTCGACGGGCGCGGGCAAGTCCACGCTGGTGAACAGCCTGGTCGGCGAGCCGGTGTCGGCGGCCGGGGTGCTGCGGCCGACCACCCGCAGCCCGGTGCTCGTCTGCCACCCCGACGACCAGGCCTGGTTCGCCGGCGACCACGTGCTGCCCGGCCTGCCCCGCACGACGGGCGGGTCGGCCGCCGCCGCCGGCGGGCTGCACGTCGTGCCCACCCGGGCCGTGCCGCCGGGGATGGGCCTCCTCGACGCCCCCGACGTCGACTCGGTGGTCGCCGCCAACCGCGAGCTGGCCACCCAGCTGCTGGCCGCCGCCGACCTGTGGCTGTTCGTCACGACCGCCGCCCGCTACGCGGACGCCGTGCCGTGGAGCTTCCTCCGCACGGCCAGGGAGCGGAGCACGGCGATGGCGATCGTGCTCAACCGGGTGCCGGACGGCGCCGGCGACGACGTGGCCCCCCACCTGGCCTCGATGCTCGAGGCCGAGGGGCTCGGCGGGGTGCAGCTGTTCGTCGTGGACGAGGCCGGCCTGGAGGACGGGCTCCTCCCCGAGCCGCTGGCCCTCCCGGTGCGCCGGTGGCTGTTCGAGCTGGGCGCGGACGCCGGCCGGCGGGCGGCCGTCGTGCGGGCCACCCTCGACGGGGCGCTGGCCAGCATCGCGGCGCGGGCCGGCCAGGTGGCCGCGGCCGTCGACCAGCAGGCCGCCGTGGCCGCCGGCCTGGCCGCGGCCGTCGACCGGGCCTACGAGGACGCCCGCCACGACGTGGCCGACGGCGTGGCCGGCGGCTCGATGCTGCGGGGCGAGGTGCTCGCCCGGTGGCAGGAGTTCGTCGGCACCGGCGAGCTCCTGCGGACCCTCGAGGCCAGGGTCGGCCAGCTGCGGGACCGGCTGCGGCGGGCGTTCACCGGCCGGCCGTCGCCGCCCGTCGAGGTGGAGATGGCCGTCACCACCGCCTTCCGCTCGCTCCTCGTGGACGCCGCCGACCGGGCCGCGGCGAGGGTCGTCGACCAGTGGGCGGCGACCGCCGGGGGGCCGCCGCTGCTGGCCGACGAGGCCCGCACCCTGGCCAGGGCCACGCCCCGGCTCGGCGACGCCGCCGCCGAGGAGGTGGCCGCCTGGCAGGCGCACGTGCTCGACCTGGTGGCCGAGCAGGGCGCCGACCGGAGGACGGCGGCCAAGGTGGCGTCGTACGGGGTCAACGCGGCCGGCGTGGCCGTGATGGTCGGCGTGTTCGCCCACACCGGCGGGCTCACCGGCGCCGAGGTGGCCGTCGCCGGCGGGACGGCGACGCTCAGCCAGAAGGTGCTGGAGGCGGTGTTCGGGGACCAGGCCGTGCGCGACCTGGCCAACGAGGCGCTCGCCGACCTGATGGGCCGCACGGCCCGGCTCCTCGGTGCCGAGGCCGGCCGCTTCCGGGACCGGCTCGCCGCGCTCGCGCCGGCGCCCGGAGCCGGCCAGGCGGTCAGGGACGCGCTCGCCGCCGTCGAGGCGGCCCGCCGGTGAGCCGGCGGCGGGGCGGCGTCGACCTGGGCGACCGCCTGGAGGCGCTGGGCGCGGCGGTGGCGGTGGCCGACGGGCGCCTCGACCCTGCGGTCGTCGACGCCGGCCGCGACCTGCTGCGCCGGGCCGAGGAGCGGCTCGGGCGGGCGCCGGAGCGCACGGTCGTGGCCCTGGCCGGTGCCACCGGCAGCGGGAAGTCGTCGCTGTTCAACGCCCTCACCGGGTCGGACCTGGCGACCGTCGGCGTGCGCCGGCCGACCACCGGCGAGGCCCGGGCCGCGGTGTGGGGCGACGGCGACGCCGGCGCCGTCCTCGACTGGCTGGAGGTGCGCCGCCGCCACGCCATCTCCGGCGACGGCGCCGGGCCGCTCGACGGCCTCGTGCTCCTCGACCTGCCCGACCACGACTCGACGGTCGAGGCCCACCGCCTGGTCGTCGACCGCCTGGTGGCGCGGGTCGACCTGCTGGTGTGGGTGCTCGACCCCCAGAAGTACGCGGACGCGGCCGCGCACGAGCGCTACCTGCGGCCGCTGGCCGGCCACGCCGGCGTGGTGCTGGTGGTGCTGAACCACGCCGACCGGCTGGGCGAGTCGGAGGCGGCCGCCTGCCTCGCCGACCTGCGCCGCCTGCTGGCCGAGGACGGGCTGGCCGACGTGCCGGTGCTGCCCACGTCCGCGAGGACCGGCCTCGGCGTCGACCGGCTGCGCGCCGAGCTGGCCGAGCGGGCCAGGCGCCGGCGGGCCGCGGTCGAGCGGCTCGGCGCGGACGTCGACGGCGTCGTCGGCGCCCTCGGCGGCGCGTGCGCGGACGGGCGGGGGCCGGGCCGGCTGTCCTCGGGGCGGGTCGGCGCGCTGGTCGACGCCCTGGCCACGGCGGCGGGCGTCGACGCCGTCGCCGGCGCCGTCGACCGCTCCCACCGGCGCCAGGCGACGGCCGCCACCGGCTGGCCGTTCACCCGCTGGGTGGCCCGGCTGCGGCCCGACCCGCTGCGCCGGCTGCGGGCGCCCGCGGTCGGCACCGCCGGCGAGCCGGCCGCCGCGCTGTCGAGGGCCGGCGTCGGGCTGGCGACGAGGGACCTCGCCGCCGAGCTGGCCGGCGGCCTGCCCGACCCCTGGCCGGCGCTCGTGCGCCGGGCCGCCGA
>DASWMK010000040.1 GCA_036399815.1 Acidimicrobiales bacterium | reverse complement strand
GGCCAGGCGGCGCTCCAGGCGCTCGATGCGGTCGAGGAGGGCGGCCGGCGAGGCGTCGGCCTCCGGCCGGGTCAGGCGGACGAGGGCGACCTCGAGGGCGATCCGGGCGTCGAGCTTCTTGTGGATCTCCACCAGGGCCTCGCCGAGCACCTCGAGCGAGCGGACGGCGAGCGCCCGGCCGAGGCGTTTGCCCTGGTCGAGCGCCCGGTCCCGGTCGGGGCCGGGCAGGTGGGACAGGTCGGCGCCGAGCTCGGCGAGGAAGGCGTCGCGGAGCCGGCGGATCACGGCCGCGCCCAGCTCACGGGGGTCCTGGCCGGCGCGAACCGCCTCCTCGACGGCGGCGAGCGCCCGGCCGGTGTCCCGCTCGCACAGCGACTCGACCAGCTCGTCGGCGGCGGCGACGTCCTCGGCCGCCCCGCCGGCGGCGACGACCAGCTCCAGGGCCGACAGCGTGTCCCTGGCCGAGCCACCGCCCTGGCGGACGACGGCGGCCACGTCGGCGTCGTCGACCTCGAGGCCGGCGTCGGCCGCCACCCAGCGGACGTGGGCGTCCAGCTCGTCGGCCGGGAGGAGGTGGAACTCGTGGTGCTGGCACCGGCTCCTGATCGTCGGGAGCACCTTGCGGGGGTCGGTCGTGGCGAGCACGAACGTGACGTGGGCCGGCGGCTCCTCCAGGGTCTTCAGCAGCGCGTTGGCCGCCGCCCCGGAGAGCATGTGGACCTCGTCGAGGATGTAGACCTTCTCCCGGCCGGGGGTGGCCAGCGCCGCCTTGGCGATCAGGTCGCGGACGTCGTTGACGCTGTTGTTCGACGCCGCGTCGAGCTCGTGCAGGTCGTAGGAGGTGCCGGCCTCGACCGACCGGCACGACTCGCAGGTGCAGTCGGGCTCGCCGTCGACCGGTGCCGCGCAGTTGAGGGCCTTGGCGAGGATGCGGGCCGTCGACGTCTTGCCCGTCCCCCGGGGCCCGCTGAACAGGTAGGCGTGGGCGACGGTGCCGTCCCGCACGGCGTTGCGCAGCGCCCGGGTGACGTGGTCCTGGCCCCGCACCTCGGAGAACCGCCGGGGCCGGTACCGGCGGTAGAGCGACTGGTACGCCATGGCCAGGCGAGCCTACCGGGGGCCGGGCGCGCAAGGGCCCGCCCTCCCAGGTGGCGGCCAGGCGGTCTGCGGCACACGGTGGGCTCCGCTGAGAGCTGCTGCCTCCCGGCCCTGACTCGGTTCACGGGCCACCGTTGCACAGGGCCCGACCGCCACGTGGAAGAGCGGGCCGCCCCACAGGTTACCCTGATCGACCCCGGGAGGGATGCGAGAGCGGCCGAATCGGCACGCTTGGAAAGCGTGTGTGGTGCAAGCCACCGTGGGTTCGAATCCCACTCCCTCCGCCAGCTGTCGTTCTCTCGAACCCACCCTGCTCCTGCACACTTCCAGACGCGCGGCCCGGCGGGCTTTGTCCCATCAGCCGCCCCGACGTCAGGTTGCGGCCGAATCGTCCGATAGATCGTTGTGGCAGTTCGTGGACGTGGCTCGACGCGCCCGGGGCGCCTCCGTGTTCTCGCCGCCGGGCTCTGCGCGGTCACCGCGGTGCTCCTGGTCGGGTTCGGCGTCCTGGTCAAGGACGGCAGCGAGGAAGCCCGACACTCCCTCGACGCCCGATTCCTGACGCGGGCTTCGATGACGGCGGGGTTCGCCCGCGACTACATCACCGATCTCGCCGGCCGCGAACGAGCGCAGGCCGAGCGTCTCCTCGCCGACCCGGTCGTCACCGCCGCGGCCTTCGAGCAGGTCGTCGCCTCGTTCGACTTCGAAGCGGCGGTCCTGCTGGACGGGCACGGTCATCTGTTGCACGTCTCGCCCAGCCGACCAGAGCTGCTCGGCAAGGACATGACCGTCGAGTACGAACATCTCCGGACCGCCGTCGCGGGCGACATCGGCGTCTCGCAGATGGTCCCGTCGGCCGCCGAGGCCGTCCCGATCACCGCCGTCGCGGTGCCCTACGACACGCCGTCGGGTCGGCGCGTCTTCAGCGGCGCCTTCTCCCCGTCGACGGCACCGCTCGGAAGGTTCGTGGACGCCGTCGTCCCCGTCGGCGGCGGCGCCGGCACGCTGATCGACCGGGCCGGGAACGTGCTCGCCGGCGGATCACGCCTGCGACCCCAGACCGCCTTCGCCGGTTGGCCGGACGGGATCTTCGCCTACGAGGCCGCGGACGGCACCGCCATGACCGCCGCCGTCGCGTCGGTCGACGACACCCCATGGCGGGTGGTGCTCACGGCTCCGACCGACGGGCTCCACGCCCCCGTCGAAGGAGCTGCCGCGTGGATGGCGTGGGCGCTGCTCGCAGCCCTGGCGTGCTTCGCCATCGTCACCATCGGCTCGCTCCTGCGACTCGGCGATGCTCGAGCGGAGGCAGCGCTGCTCTCTCGGACCGACATGCTGACCGGGCTCCCGAACCGGCGAGCGACGACCGAGGCGCTCGAGCGGGCCGTCGCCCACAGCGAGCGGAGCGGCGAGCCCCTCGCGGTCTGTCTGGTCGACATCGATCACTTCAAGTCCATCAACGACACGTACGGTCACGAAGCCGGTGACAGCGTGCTCGCTGCCGTGGCTGACGCGTTGGGGCTCGCCACACGCGGCGAGGACCTGGCCGGGCGATGGGGAGGCGAGGAGTTCCTCGTGATCCTCACCGACGCCGACGCCTCGGGCGCCCTCGCCGCCGCCGAGCGGATCCGGGCCGAGCTCGGCGCGCTGCACCTCTCGCTCCCGTCGGACCACCGCTCGCTCACCGTGTGCATCGGCGTCGCGCTGCTCGCCGGCGACGACCTGCCCATGACACTCGTGGGCCGCGCCGACGCCGCCCTCTACGAGGCGAAGTCGAGCGGCAGGAACCGTGTCGTCCTCGCTGACGATCTGCACCGTGCGTCGGCCGGGCAGGCCGCCGCTCTGAGCGCCGCCCCCTGACACCGCCCGCGCCGGGAGCTCGAGGCCCGGCTCCTCCCGACGGCCGTGGACGTCGTCCCGCAGTCGGCGGAACGGCTCCGGCGGGTCGGAACGGCACCGCACGACGTCCGCTCGACGGGGTCGACCGTGTCGACCGACGTCGGTGGACGTCGCGTTGATCGAGGTCGTCCCGTCGAGCTCCGGGACGCTGCCGAGCTCTCGTGCGTCCCGGGGGTACAGCGTCGCCTTCGACCACTGGCTACGGTCCGGCGGTGGACGACGTCGCGGCCATGCGGGTGGCGCTGGCCGAGGCTGAGGCGGCGGTCGCCCACGGCGACGTGCCGGTCGGCGCCGTCGTGCTCGTCGGCGGCGAGGTCGTCGCCGCCCGGCACAACGAGCGGGAGCTCCGGCGCGACCCCACGGCCCACGCCGAGGTCCTCGCCATCCGGGACGCCGCGGCCGCGCTCGGCACGTGGCGGCTGGCCGGGGCGACCGTCGTCGTCACCCTGGAGCCGTGCCCGATGTGCGCCGGCGCGCTCGTCGCCGCCCGGGTCGACCGCCTCGTGTTCGGCGCCGCCGACCTCAAGGCCGGGGCCTGCGGGTCGCTCTACAACCTCTGCGTCGACCCTCGCCTGAACCACGAGGTGGCGGTCGTCCCGGGCGTCCTGGCCGCGGAGTCCGCCGCCCTGCTCACGGGCTTCTTCGGGCAGCGCCGGTAGGGCCGGCGGCTATCCTCGTCCCCGGAGGGCTGCCAGAGCGGACGAATGGGGCGGCCTCGAAAGCCGTTGTGGTCCTTCGGGCCACCGTGGGTTCGAATCCCACGCCCTCCGCCACTCCACGCTGCTACTCGGCGGCGTCGCCGAGTTGCGATTCGACCACCGACGCGCCGTTCGGTCCGCCGACGGACGGCGACGGGCCGTCCTGCGACGAGATCGAGGTGGAGACCAGCGAGGTCGGCACGTCCTGTTGCGCTTCGTCGGGCACCGGTGGCCGGAGACGGGGCGGTGGCGCCGCCCACGGCTTGATCCGCTGCACCGTCGACTCGTAGAAGTCGTCGACGAGCGACAACACGGAGCCGACGAAGCTGCCGCGGCCCTGGCCCCGCTTCAAACCCATCGGCGCGCTCAGTGCGACCCGAAAGCCTCGAATCTCACGCTTCGGGTCGTCGACGAGGAGCGACGGGTTGCTCCGGACATCGCGGAGTAGCTCGCTCGTCGACGAGCCCCTGCCTCGCTTGAAGCAGTCGACGCGGACGGCGTCGGGAGCATCCTTCAACTGGCGCACGAGCCAGTTGACACGGGTCTGAGGGCGGCCCTCGCGCGGCGCCTCCACGTCGACCCACACGGTGACCCTGGCCGCTCTCAAGTCTGCGGTGACCACAAGCGGCCCGACCGTGTTCGGGATGCGGACGCCGCCCTCGAGCACGCCCTTCTCGACCAACGTCTGCACCACCGCCTGGCCTCGCAGCGCCGGCTCCAGGACCTCCCGCCGCGACAGGTTCGGCTGCACCTCGATCCCGAGCCGCCGGCCGAGACGGAGCGAGACGTACATCAGGAGCTGGTCCCACCGGCCGGCCACCTCCGAGGCGGCCTTGTCGGCGGCGCGGATCGTCCCGGCAGCGACCGCATCACGGACCGCGACCCACGACGCGCCCATGTCGTCGAACTCCAGCGCGCCCGACCGCGGGTGCTCGAGGTAGCGGATGAGCTCGCCGAGGATCCACGCCTGGTCGGGGTCGGCGACGCCACGGTGCACCTTCTGCAAGACCGCCTCGGTCAGCACCTGCGTCCACGAGAGGTGGTGGAGCGCGACTCTCCGCAGCTTCCTGCGATCGACCGGCGTCGGGTGGGTGCCGAGCACGGCGGGGATCTCGTTCGAGATCGTGAGGAGCGCGTCGTAGCCGTGCTCGCGGGCGACGTCGAGGTACGCCTCGAGTTGTGCGGCGTCGAGCTGGTTGGTGCCCGTCTTCACCTCGACCAGGGCGACCCACGATCGCTGGCCCCGCCGGATCCGGATCAGGCCGTCGGGGAACACCTTCTTGCCGTCCACGTCGAACGGCACCTCGATGAACGTCTCGATGGTGCCAGCCGGCGCACCGAGCGGGCGGGTGATCGCACGTCCGAACTCCCGGACGGCGGCCATCACGGCGAGCAACGCCGACGTGGCTCGCCGCTCCTGCTCGTCGGCTCCCGAGATCCCCGAGGTCGGGATGAGCCGCGCCGCGTGCCACGTCTCTTCTGCCATCGCTTCCGCCTGCCTTTCCCCCAGTGTCCGACGACAGCGTAGGAGCAGCGGCGACCACGGCGAGCGAGGCACGCCGTCGGCGGGCCGTCAGCTGACGTGCTGGTAGAGGGCGAGCTGGCTGGGGTTGCTGCTGCGGACGGTGGCGATCTCGGGGCGGCCGTCGCCCGTGGTGTCGGCCAGCACGAGCGAGTCCGGGTTGACGAACCCCGGGTACGCGGTCGGGCTACCGAGGCCGGGGCGGTCGAGGGCGGTGAAGACCTGGACGGACCGGCCGGGCGACGTCGTGGCCAGCGTGGCGAGGTCGGTGTCGCCGTCGCCGTCCACGTCGGCCGCGGCGATGTCGGTGATGCCGGCCGGGTGGCGGATCGCCGTCCCGAGGGTGCCGCCGGTGTTGGGCAGCACGAACAGCCCGGACACGCCACCGTCGGTGCCGCGGGGGCCGACGTTCGCGACCTCGGGCAGCGGGTCGCCGAGCAGGTCGGCGACCACCGAGCCGCTGTTGTTGTTGGGCAGGGTCACCGTCTGCACCTGGGTGAACCGGCCGGTGCCGTCGTTGGCGTTCACCCGCACCCGGGAGGAGCTGAAGTTCGTGGTCCCGGTCCGCTCGACGGACACGGCGTCGAGGTCGCCGTCGCCGTCCATGTCGGCCAGGTGGAGGCCGCCGTTCGCCGTCCCCGTCGCCTCGGCCGGCTGGAACGTGCCGTCGCCGTTGCCGCGGAGCACGGTCACCCGGCCGGCGGTGATGGCGGCGACGTCGAGGTGGCCGTCTCCGTTCACGTCGCCGACCTGGACGGAGAAGATGGCGGCCGTCGAGCGGCTGTCGAGGACCGTCGCCGCCCCGAACGTGCCGTCGCCGTTGCCGCGCGACCAGAACAGGTTGGGCGAGTTGCCGCCCATCACGACGTCGGTCCTGCCGTCCTCGTCGAGGTCGCCGAAGGCCGTGCCGAGCGGGAGCTCGGGGACGGGCGACCGCTGGAGCGGGCCGAGCGTGCCGCCCGGCTGGCCGCGGTAGACGCCGACGGCCTGGGGCAGGCGCACGACGACGTCGGACCGGCCGTCGCCGTCCACGTCGGCGGCGTCCAGGCTGCCCACCAGGAAGCCGGGCTGGTTCACGACCGTCACCCTCGGCGCCCGGAGGCGGGCCCGGCCGGCGTTGCGGACGGCCCAGACCGTGCCGCCGGCGTCGTCGGTGGCGACGACGTCGAGCACGCCGTCGCCGTCGAGGTCGACGGGGGTGGGCGAGGCGCCGCCGGTGTTCCACCGCTCGGGCGCCGCCAGCGTGCCCGCCGGCGTGCCGGCGAGGACGGCGAGGACCCGCTCGACGCCGCCGAAGTCGAGGTCGCCGGGGGCGAGCACGTCGAGGCGGCCGTCGCCGGTCAGGTCGGCGAGCGCCAGGTGGGCGACCTGGTAGGCGACGCCGGCGACGGCGGAGGAGAACGTGAAGCGCCCGTCGCCCTGGCCGGCGGCGACCGTCACCCTGCCGCCCGAGGCGTCGCCGAGCACGACGTCGGGCACCCCGTCGCCGGTCAGGTCGCCGACCTCGAGGGTGTACGCCGACAGGCGGCCCTGCGAGTCGGCGCTGACGATGCGGGCGCCGAGCGCCCCGGTGCCGTCGTTCAGGCGGGTGACGGGCGGCCCTTCGGCGTACACGACGTCGAGGTCGCCGTCCCGGTCGACGTCGGCGACCTCCACGTCGCTGACGCCGATGAAGAACGGCGGCGGGTAGACGGCGGGCGCGCCGAGGGTGCCGTCGCCGTGGCCGAACGACACCTCGAGCTGGTCGCCCTGGCTGCCGCCGGCCGAGGCGACGACGTCGATATGGCCGTCGCCGTTCAGGTCGCCGACGGCCAGCCGCTCGGACCCCGAGCTGCGGCTGTAGCGGGACGTGAACGTGCCGTCGCCGTCGCCGGTGAGCACCTTCAGCGTGCTGCCGGCGTCGGAGATGACGGCGGCGACCACGTCGGGCCGGCCGTCCTCGTCGAAGTCGGCCACCTCGACGGCGATCGCCGCGCCGGCGGCCGGCAGCGGGGTCAGGACGGGCGGACCGAGCACCGTCCCGCCCGTCCCCGGCAGCACGACGAGGCCGGCCCGGTTGATGTTGGCGACGACGACGTCCACCACGCCGTCGCCGTCGAAGTCGGCGGTGCCGAGGTCGGTCGGTGACGGCCCGCCGGCGTTGTTGACCCCCGGCACGACCCACAGCTCCCGGGGCGCGGCGGTGGCGCCCGGCGCCATCCCACCGACGAGGCCGACTGACGCGACGGCGGCGACGGCCACCCTGGACCAGGACGCTCGGAGCATGGCCGGACGGTAGGTGGCGGCCGCCTAAGCGGGCCTCAACCCGAGGCCAAGCCGGGTCAGCGCCCGGCGGCGTCGACCCGGCCCCGGCGGCGGCCCTGACCTCTCGAGCACGTCGGCCGGGGCGTCGGTGTCGACGTCGACGGTGGAGCGGACGGCCCCCGCCGCGTTTGCACAGGAACGGCGGTAACTATCCCTCTACTGTCGAACGACGGGCAGACCGCAAGCCGCCGGGGTTCCGGCGGCTTGGGTTGGGGGCTACTCGGTCAGCCAGCGGCGCCCCCTGTCGAACAGCACGGCCGCCTCGGTGGCGAGCGTTTCCAGCAGGTCGAGCGTGGGTGCGTCACCGTCGAGCAGCAGCCCGACGACTTCCCGCGCCCACGACGGCAGGGTGGGGTCGAGTGCGGTTCGACGCGCGTGGCCGGTGGCGTCGTTCCCGCCGTTACCAGGTGGGGCCGTAGCCTCTCCCATGTCGGACCCTCCTCAGTAGGGTTCGGCCA
>DASWMK010000039.1 GCA_036399815.1 Acidimicrobiales bacterium | reverse complement strand
CGGCCCGGCGGGCGAGCGCCGGGTCGAGCGCGGCGTCGGCGGTGGCGGCCGGCGGGCCGGTGACCGTCGGCGCGGGCGGCACTGCGACGGCGGGGCCGAGCGGGGGCGCGGGCGCCTCGGGCGCGGCTGACTGACGGGCGGCCGGGACGGTCGCCGCCTCCACGGGCGGGCGTGCGGTGGCGCTGCCGGACGGGCCGGAGCGGAACGCCGCGGCGACGGCCGAGCGGGGGGCGGGCGGGGCCGCCACCGGGTGGCCGCAGTGGGCGCAGTGGTGCGGCTCAGTCGTCGTCATGGTCGTCGCCGCCGTCGTCGTCCCGGTCACCGCCGTGGTCGTCGAAGTGGTCGTCGTCGTCGACGTCGTCGTCCCGGTCGCCGCCGTGGTCGTCGAAGTGGTCGTCGTCGTCGACGTCGTCGTCGTCCCAGCCGTCGTCGTCGCCGTGCGCGGCGGGCGGCGCCACGGGAGCGGCCGCGGGGGCGGGGGCGGCCACGGCGGGCGCCGCCGGTGCCGCAGCCGGAGCCGGTGCGGGCGCGGCGGCCGCGCCGCCACCGCCCGAGCCGCCGCCGGCGGGGACGTCCTCGTACACGACGACGATCTCGGGCTTCGCCGTCGTCGTCGTGGTCTCGGGGGCGACGGTCGTGACCGCCGCCGGGGCCGGGGCGGCCGCGCTGGTCGCCTGCCCGCCGAAGCCAAGCAGGCCGAACGTGGCGGACACCGCCAGCGTGGCGGCCGCGGCAGAGATCGTCGTCGCCCCTGCGATCGCCAGTGCCTTTCGACGTTCCACGTGCTCCGCTCCTTTCGAGCGTCCTCGGGTCAAGGAGGACCGTACGGACGGTCGGGTCATGGACAAGTGAGGCGAACGTCAACAGGAGGCAAAGAAGCGACGGGCGCCGTCCCCCGGGCCCCGCGGGCTCCCCGGTACACTCCCGGGTTCACCCGGCGTCGAGAAGGGGCAGCGCGATGGCTGAGGTCGAGATCGGGATCGGCAAGTCCGGGCGACGGGCCTACGGCTTCGACGACATCGCGATCGTCCCGAGCCGGCGGACCCGCGACCCCGAGGACGTCGACATCTCCTGGGAGATCGACGCCTTCCGCTTCGAGCTCCCGCTGATGGCGTCGGCCATGGACGGCGTGGTCAGCCCGGCGACGGCCATCGAGATCGGCCGCCTCGGCGGGGTCGGCGTGCTGAACCTCGAGGGCCTGTGGACCCGCTACGAGGACCCCGACCCGCTCTTCGAGGAGATCGCCCACCTCCCGGCGGACAAGGCGACCCTGCGCATGCAGGAGATCTACGCCGAGCCGATCAAGCCCGAGCTGATCGGCCAGCGCATCCGGGAGATCCGCGACGCCGGCGTGGTGTCCGCCGCCGCCGTCACGCCGCAGCGCACCCAGGCCTTCGCCCCCCACCTCCTCGAGGCCGAGCTCGACCTGCTCGTCATCCAGGGCACGGTGGTGTCCGCCGAGCACGTGTCGAAGACGGTCGAGCCGCTCAACCTCAAGCGGTTCGTGCGCGAGCTCGACATCCCGGTGATCGTCGGCGGCTGCGCCAGCTACCAGGCCGCCCTGCACCTCATGCGGACCGGGGCGGCCGGCATCCTCGTCGGCGTCGGGCCGGGCCAGGCCTGCACGACGAGGGGGGTGCTCGGCATCGGCGTGCCCCAGGCGACGGCCATCGCCGACGCCAGGGCCGCCCGCATGCGCCACCTCGACGAGACCGGCGTGTACGTCCACGTGATCGCCGACGGCGGCATGGCGACCGGCGGCGACATCGCCAAGGCGATCGTCTGCGGCGCCGACGCCGTGATGGTCGGGTCGCCGCTGGCCGCCGCCCACGAGGCGCCGGGCCGGGGCTACCACTGGGGGATGGCGACGTTCCACCCGACCCTCCCGAGGGGCGCCAGGGTGCGGACGACGACGAGGGGGACCCTGCGGGAGATCCTCGTCGGCCCCGCCCACGAGAACGACGGGCGCATGAACCTGTTCGGCGCCCTGCGGACGTCGATGGCGACCTGCGGCTACGAGTCGGTCAAGGAGTTCCAGAAGGCCGAGGTGATGGTGGCGCCGGCGCTCCAGACGGAGGGCAAGAGCCTGCAGCGCTCCCAGCACGTCGGCATGGGCGCCTGACCGCCGCCCCCGCCATGACCACCGAGCCGTTCGACACGGTCCTGGTGGTCGACTTCGGCGCCCAGTACGCGCAGCTGATCGCCCGGCGCGTGCGCGAGGCGCACGTCTACAGCGAGATCGTCCCCCACACGATCACCGCCGAGGAGATCGCGGCCCGCCGACCGGCCGGCGTCATCCTCTCGGGCGGGCCGAAGTCCGTGCACGTGCCCGGCACCCCGTCCCTCGACCCCGGCGTCTACGACCTCGACCTCCCGGTCCTCGGCATCTGCTACGGCGCCCAGCTCGTCGCCCTCCAGCTCGGCGGCGAGGTGGCCCGCACCGGGCGGGGCGAGTACGGCCGCACCGACCTCGAGGTGGTCGGCGACCCGGCCGACGCCGTCCTCTTCGGCGCCGAGCAGCCCGCCACCCAGCCGGTGTGGATGAGCCACACCGACTCGATCGTCGTCCCGCCGCCCGGCTTCACGGTGACCGGCCGCACGGCCGACGCCCCCGTGGTGGCGCTGGAGGACGAGGACCGGCGCATCTTCGGCGTGCAGTTCCACCCCGAGGTCGTGCACACCCCGAGGGGCCAGGAGCTGCTGAAGCGCTTCCTCTACCAGGTGTGCGGCTGCCGGCCGACGTGGACGATGACCTCGATCATCGAGACCTCGGTCGAGGCCGTCCGGGCCCAGGTCGGTCGGGAGCGGGTGATCTGCGGCCTGTCCGGCGGGGTCGACTCCGCCGTCGCCGCCGCGCTCGTCCACAAGGCCGTCGGCCCACAACTCACGTGCGTGTTCGTCGACACCGGGCTCATGCGGGAGGGCGAGGGCGACCAGGTGGTCGACACGTTCCACCGCCACCAGGGCATCGAGCTCGTCCATGTCAGGGCCGCCGACCGCTTCTTCGAGCGCCTGGCCGGGATCGTCGACCCCGAGGAGAAGCGCAAGGCCATCGGCGAGCTGTTCATCCGGGTGTTCGAGGAGGCGGCCGGCGGCCTGGAGGACGCCCGCTTCCTCGTGCAGGGCACGCTCTATCCCGACGTCATCGAGTCGGGCACGAAGGACGCGGCCAGGATCAAGAGCCACCACAACGTCGGCGGGCTCCCCGAGGACATGGACTTCGAGCTGGTCGAGCCGCTGCGCAACCTGTTCAAGGACGAGGTCCGGCGCATCGGCGAGGAGCTGGGCCTGCCCGAGGAGATCGTGTGGCGCCAGCCGTTCCCGGGCCCCGGCCTCGGCGTGCGGGTGATCGGCGAGGTGACCCCCGAGCGGGTGGCGATCCTGCGCCGGGCCGACGCCATCGTCCGCGAGGAGGTGCGCAAGGCCGGCCTCGAGCGGGACATCTGGCAGGCCTTCGCCGTCCTGCCCGACATCCGCAGCGTCGGGGTGATGGGCGACGAGCGCACCTACGCCTACCCGATCATCGTGCGGGCGGTGACGAGCGAGGACGCCATGACGGCCGACTGGGCCCGACTGCCCTACGACCTCCTCGAGCGGCTGTCGTCCCGGATCATCAACGAGGTGGCCGGGGTGAACCGGGTGGCCTACGACATCACGTCGAAGCCACCCGGCACCATCGAGTGGGAGTAGCCCCCGGTCAGGAGCAGCAGGGCGAGTCGGGCGGGCAGGCGGTCGCCTGGGGGGCGTCGGCCAGCACCGTGTACACCTCCCACGGCGCGCCGGCCGGGTCCTTCACCCACACCTTGTCCTGGACGGCGTAGCAGCAGGTCACGCCCTCCTGGGTGGTGGTGTCGAGCCCCTCGCCGCGCAGCCGCTCGGTGGCCTCGGCCACCTCGTCGGTCGAGCCGACCTCCACGCCGAGGTGGTTCAGGGTGCCGGGCTCGCCGCTCCCGGCCATGAGCACGAGCTTGAGGGGCGGGTCGGCGACGGCGAAGTTGGCGTAGCCGGGGCGGCGCTTGGCCGGCGGGGTGCCGAAGAGCCGGGAGTAGAAGTCGACGGCCTCGTCGAGGTCGTCGACGTTGAGGGCGAGCTGGACACGGGACACGGGTGCTCCCTTCGACGTTCATCGATTCGATATTGGTCGATACGATAGCGTCGCATCGACGGTTGTCAATGGGTAACCTTCGTCACCATGCCCGCCCGGTCGACCCTCCCGCTCGTCTGCTGCCGCCCGGTGGTCGAGGAGGCGCTGACCGCCGAGGAGGCCGACGGGCTGGCGGCGGCCTTCCGGGTGCTCGGCGACCCCGTCCGGCTCCGGCTGCTCAGCATGGTGGCGGCCGCCACCGCCCAGGGCGAGGAGGTGTGCGCCTGCGACCTGCCGTCCGTGCTCGGCCGCTCGCAGCCGACGATCAGCCACCACCTGGCCGTGCTGACCCAGGCCGGCCTGCTGCGGCGGGAGCAGCGGGGGAAGTGGGCGTGGTTCCGGTCCGAGCCCGAGCGGCTCGCGGCGCTGGCCGCCGCCCTCGGCGGCGCCGCCGCGGCCGTCCCCGTCCCCGCCCCCGCCTGACGGGCCGGCGCGGTGGCCGGCCGGCGCCCGGTCGGGGAGGTCGTCGGCGTCTTCCTCCGCCTCGGCGTCACCGCCTTCGGCGGCCCCGCCGCCCACGTCGGGCTCGTGCACGCCGAGGTCGTCCAGCGCCGCCGCTGGCTCGGCGAGCAGGAGTTCCTCGACCTGGTCGGCCTCACGTCCCTCCTGCCCGGCCCGAACTCCACCGAGCTCGTCATCGCCGTCGGCCGCCGCCGGGCCGGCTGGCGGGGCCTCGTCGTGGCCGGCCTGGCCTTCATCCTGCCGGCCGCGCTGATGGTCGGCGTCATCGCCTGGGCCTACGTGCGGTGGGGCCGGGTGCCGGCCGTCGAGCACCTGCGGGACGGCGTGCTGCCCGTCGTGCTGGCCGTCGTCGGCGTGGCGGTCTGGCGGCTCGGCCGGGCCGCCGTCCGGGGCCCGCTCACCGGTGCGGTGGCCGGCCTGGCGCTGGCCGCCGCGTCGGCCGGGGCCGACGAGGTCCTCGTGCTGGCGGCCGGCGCCGCCGTCGCCGGGCTGTGGGGCAACCGCCACCGGCTCCGCCCGGCCGCCGCCGCCGTCGTCCCCCCGCTCCCCGCCGCCGTGCTGGCCGCCGCCGATCCCGGCGCCCTGCGCGTGCTCCTCACCTTCCTGCGCACCGGCTCGCTGCTGTTCGGCAGCGGCTACGTGCTCGTCGCCTTCCTCGATGACACCGGCCTGCTCACCGCCCGGGAGGTCCTCGACGCGGTCGCCGTGGGCCAGGTGACGCCCGGCCCGCTGTTCACGACGGCGACGATGGCCGGCTACCTGGTCGACGGCCTGCCGGGCGCCGTCGCCGCCACCGTCGGCATCTTCCTCCCGTCGTTCGTGCTCGTCGCCGCCCTCGGGCCCGTCGCCGGTCGCCTGCTCGGCTCGGCGGTCGCCCGGCCCTGCCTCGACGGGCTCAACGCCGCCGCCGTCGGGCTGATGGCCGCGGCCGTGGTCCGGCTGGCCGGTGACGCCGTGCACGGGCCGGCCGGCGCGGCCCTCGCCGCCGGCGCGCTCGTCCTCCTGCTGCGCACCCGGGTCAACCCGACGTGGCCGATCGCCGTCGCCGGCGGCGTCGCGCTGGTCGCCGGCGCGGTCGCCTGACCCGCGCGAATCCGTTGCTGTGCGACGGTTGTGTGACGGACCTGAGAAGAGTTTGCTAGGGTCCCGCCCCGATGTCTCGGCTCCGGACACGATCGTTGTTCCGCGCGCTCGGCGGCGCCCTGCTTGCGGCCTCGCTGG
The DNA here is from genome assembly GCA_036399815.1 of Acidimicrobiales bacterium. NCBI lineage: Bacteria > Bacillati > Actinomycetota > Acidimicrobiia > Acidimicrobiales > Acidimicrobiales bacterium. Next base: position 24,488 of record DASWMK010000039.1, on the reverse strand, counting down.
CGTTCACCACCGTGGCGCCCGCGCGCGCGGGTGCCGACCCGATCAGTGACAAGCGGGCGGAGGCCGCGCGCGTCGCCGACCAGGTCGAGCGCCTCCAGGTGGAGATCGAGGTCCTCGCCGAGGAGTACAACGCCGCCCGCCTGCACCTCGCCGAGGTGCGCGACGACGTGGCCGAGGCCCAGGCCGCCGTCGAGCGGGCCAACCACGAGCTCCAGGCCAAGCAGGTCGCCGTCCAGCACTGGGCCGTCGACGCCTACGTCAGCGGCGGCAACAGCTCCGGCCTCGCCGTCATCCTCGACAGCGACGGCACCGACCTCGGCGCCCGCGAGGGGTACCTGGCGTCGACGGTCGGCAACCAGCAGGATCTGATCGACGCGCTCGACGCCACCCGTGAGGACTACGAGCGGGAGGCCACCCAGCTGCGCCGGGCCCAGGAGGAGGCGGAGGCCGCCGAGGCCGCCATCGCCGCCAAGCGGGAGGCCACCGAGCGGGCCGTCGCCGAGCAGTCGCAGGTGCTCGAGCGGGTCCGCGGCGAGCTCGCCCAGCTGGTCGCGGCCGAGCAGGCCCGCCGGGCCGAGGAGGCCCGCCGCGCCGCCGAGGCGAGGGCCAGGGCCGCGGCGGAGGCGCAGGCCCAGGCGGCCGCCCAGCAGCGGGCCGCGGCGCCGTCCTCGTCCGCGACGTCCTCGTCGTCGGCCCCGGCCACCACGGCCGCCAGCAACGGTGAGGCGGACGACCCGTCCACGCCGGCCGCCCCCGCGCCCACGGCCCCGCCGTCCACCGGCGGGTCGGGCGGCTCCGGTGGCGGCTCGCCGGCCCCGACCTCGCCCCCGGCCACGTCGCCCCCGGCGACCTCGCCGCCCACCACGCCGCCGCCCCCGCCCCCGCCGCCGCCGCCTCCTCCGCCGCCCCCGCCCCCGCCGGCCCCGGCCACGGGTGCCGCCGCGGCGATCGCCGCCGCCCAGTCCGTGATCGGCGTGCCCTACGTGTGGGGCGGCTCCAGCCCCTCGGGCGGGTTCGACTGCTCGGGCCTGACGATGTGGGCGTGGGCCCAGGCCGGCGTGTCGCTGCCCCACAACTCGGTCGCCCAGTGGAACTCGACGACCCACGTCTCGATGAGCGCCATCCAGCCCGGCGACCTCATCTTCTACGGGGTGCCGAGCATCCACCACGTCGCCCTGTACGTGGGCAACGGGATGATCATCCACGCCCCGGGCACCGGCCGGTCGGTCCGCTACGACTCGGTGTACTACTGGGACGAGCTGGTGGGGGCGGGCCGGGTCTGACCCGGGCTCAGCCCTCGGCCGGCGGCGCCTCCGGGCCCCTGGTCGCCATCTCCTCCCAGAACGCCACCGCCGTCCGCTCGTAGCGGAGGCCGAGCTCGAGCGTCGCCCGCTGGTAGGGGTCGACCGCCCTCGCCGCCAGCCGGACGTCGAGGGCCTCGTACTCGGCCGTGCGCCGCCGGTGGAACTCGGCGTTCGCCTCGGCCAGGGCCCGCACCTGCTCGGGCGACGTCTGGCTGCCGAAGAACAGCTTGAGCAGGCCGAGGTCGCGGATCTCGGTGACCGCCGCCGACGGCTCGGCCAGCCACGACTCGAGCGCCTCGCGCCCGGCGGCGCTGACCGTCCACAGGCGCCGCCGCCGCCCACCCTCCTCCCGCCGCTCCTCGAGCAGGCCGGCGGCGGCCAGGCGGGCCGGCTCGGCGTAGAGCTGGGAGTGCGGGAACGTCCAGAACTCGCCGATGGAACGGGAGACGGCGCGCTTCAGGTCGTACGAGGTCGCCGGGCCCATCGTGGCCAGCAGCCCGAGCACCAGGTACGACGTCGGTGTCAGGTGAAGGTTCCCCACGGCCCCACTGTTGCCGATATGCGAAGCGTGGTCGAACATCTACGCTTCGCGGCGGGAGGTCGGGCCGAGATGAAGTCCCTGCGATCGCCGGCGGCGGACGCCGGTCACATGGACGGCGACGAGGCGCGCGCCGCTCCGAGCCTCGCCGCGTACCTCGGCACCGGGTGCGCGCTGTTCGGTCTCAACCTGGGCCTCGTGGCCCGGGTCGACGGCGACGAGCTCGTGGTGCGGGCCTCGACCGACCCGGCCTTCGGCCAGGACCGGGTGATCCCCCTGGCCGGCACCCCGGCGGCGGCGGTCGTCGGCGAGGGCCGCACGGTGGCCGCGCCGTGCACGAGCGGCGTGCTCGGCGGCCTGCCCCTCGGCGCCTGGCTGGGCACGCTCGTCCGGTCCGACGGGGCGGCCTACGTCCTCGCCTTCGCCGCAGCCGAGCCCCGGCCGGCGCCGTTCTCGCCCGTCGAGGTGGCGGCCATCGAGTTCATGGCCGACGCGCTCACCCTGTTCCTGCGGGCCGCGGAGGCCGAGGAGGCCCAGCGGCGCAGCGAGGCGACCAACCGGGCCATCCTCGCCGCCCTCCCCGACCTGCTGTTCCGCTACGACCGGCGGGGCGTGCACCTCGGCGGGTGGGCCGGGCGGCCCGAGGACCTGTTCGTGCCGCTCGAGGACGCGATGGGGCGGCGCATCACCGAGGTCCTCCCGGCCGACCTGGCCGACCGGTACCTCGCGGCCATCACCCGCGCCCTCGACGACGGCGAGCTCCAGACGCTCCGCTACGCCGGCGAGGCCGGCGGCGAGCTGCGCCACTTCGAGGCGAGGGTGGTGCGGTGCGGGCCCGACCAGGTGCTCGCCATCGTCCGCAACGTGACCGACGCCGTTCGGGCCGGCGAGGCGCTGGCGGCCGAGGCCGCCCTCGCCGCGGTCATCGCCGAGGTCGCCACCGACCTCCAGTCGGCGCTCCCCGAGGACGTCGACGCCGCCATCGTCGACGGGCTGCGCCGCATCGGCACCAGGCTCGGCGCCCGGTCGGCCTGCCTCTGCGAGGACCCGGGCGCCGGCGACGCCGACGGCGACGCCATGCGGGTCGTGCACGCGTGGGGCGAGCACGGCCGGCCCGACGACGGGCAGTGGGCGACCCTGGCCGCCGAACTGGCGAGGGAGCCGAGCGTGCTCGTGGCCGCGGGCGACGGCGGGCCCGACCGGCCGCCGCCGGGGCTGTGGACCCGGGTCGGCCTCGGCGACGCGGGGCCGGGGCCGGTGGTCGGGGTGACCTGGGAGGGCGACCCGCCGCCGCTCGCCGGCGCCGCCGTGCCCCTCCTCCGGGTGTTCGGCGAGGCCGTCGTCGGCGCGCTGGCCCGGGTGCGGGCCGAGGCCGTCGCCGAGGGCCAGGCCGCGGTGCTCGAGGTGATCGCCAGGGGCGCGCCGCTGGCCTCCACGCTCGGTGCCGTCGCCCGCCTCGTCCAAGGGCACGGCACCGACCTGCGCTCGGCCGTGCTCGTCGTGGGCGAGGACGGCCGGTCCATGCGGGTGCTCGCCGCGCCCACCCTGCCGGCCACCTTCGACGCCGACCTGCACCTCCTCCCGCTCGGGGTCTCGGTCACGCCGTGGACGATGGCGGTCGAGACGGCCCAGCCGGTCGTCGTGGCCGACCTGGCGGGCGACGAGCGCTTCTCGGCCTGCGGCCCGATGGCGACCCACGTGGGCATCGCGTCCGCCTGGGTCGTGCCCATCGTGTCGGCCAGGACCGGCCTGGTGCTCGGCACGATCGTGACGTTCACGGCCAGGCGGCGGGGCCCGACCGGGTCGGAGTGGCAGCTGCACGAGTCGAGCGCGGCGCTGGCCGCCATCGCCATCGAGCGGGCGCGCGAGGAGGCCGCCCTCGCCTTCCAGGCCACCCACGACCCGCTCACCAAGCTGGCCAACCGCACCGTGCTGCTCGACCGCCTCGACGTCGCCCTCGCGAGGGCCCAACGCTCGGGCCGGCCGCTGACCCTGATGTTCTGCGACCTCGACCGGTTCAAGTCGATCAACGACCGCTTCGGGCACGAGCGGGGCGACGCCCTGCTGGTGGCGGTGGCCGAGCGGCTGTCGGCCGTCGTCCGCCCGACCGACACGGTGGCGCGGGTGGGCGGCGACGAGTTCGTCGTCCTCTGCGAGGACACGCCGACCGTCGAGGACGCGCTGCGCCTGGCCGAGCGGGTGGCGTCGGCCGTCGAGGCGGCCCCGTTCCCGCTGGCGACCACCGACGTCGCCGTCACCGTCAGCCTCGGCATCGCCCTGTCGACCGGCGACCACGACCATCCCGAGGCCCTCCTCCGGGACGCCGACGAGGCCATGTACCGGGCCAAGGCCAGGGGCCGGGCCCGGCGCGAGCTGTTCGAGGAGCGCATCCGCCGCGACGCCAGGGCCCGGGCCCAGCTGGCCGAGGAGCTGGCCGGGGCCGTCGACGGCGGCCAGCTCGTCGTCCACTACCAGCCCGTCATCTCTCTGCGGGACGGCCGGGCCAGGGGCGCGGAGGCGCTCGTGCGCTGGCGCCACCCGGAGCGGGGGCTGCTGCTCCCGGGAGAGTTCATCCCCCTCGCCGAGGCGACCGGGCTGATCGTGCCGATGGGGTCGTGGCTGTTCGGCGTGGCCCTCGACCAGCTGGTGACCTGGTCCCGCGACGACCCCGAGCTGGCCGGCCGGCTCACCGTCCACGTCAACGTCTCGGCCCGCCAGCTCGTCGACAGCGGCCTGGTCCGCATGGTCGCCGAGGGCCTGGAGCGGACGGGGCTGCACCCGTCCGCGCTGTGCCTGGAGATCACCGAGAGCGTGCTGATGGACGAGTCGCCGGCGACGACGGGGGCCATCGAGGCGCTGTGCGGCCTCGGCGTCCAGCTGGCCCTCGACGACTTCGGCACCGGCTACGCCTCGCTCACCTACCTGCGCTCGTTCCCGGTGGGGGCGCTGAAGGTCGACCGCAGCTTCGTCAGCGGGCTTGGGCGGGGCGGCGAGGACGACGCCATCGTCGCCGCCGTGGTCGACCTCGCCCACGCCCTCGGGCTCGAGGCGGTGGCCGAGGGGGTCGAGACCGAGGAGCAGCTGCGGTGCCTCCGGGACCTCGGCTGCGACGCCGCCCAGGGCTTCCGCTTCGCCCGCCCCGGCCCGGCCGACGACCTGACGGCCTCGCTCAGCCGCCGCTTCCTGTAGCGGGCGCCTCGACGGCGACGGCGACGGCGGTCGGCAGCCCGTCGAGCAAGCTCGGCGACCGCGGCCCCGTCGGCCGGTCGCCGGTGCCGCCACGACGGGCGGCCCGCCCCGCTGGCCTCCGGTCGCCGCGGGTGCCGCCACGGAGGACGGCCCGCTGACGCCGTCCTCCGGTCGCCGCCGGCTCCTCTCCGGTGTCACAGCCCACCGGTAGGGTGGCGCCGATGGCCGGCGCGGACCTCCTCGAAGGGCTCAACCCCGTCCAGCGGGAGGCGGTCGTCCACCCCGAGGGGCCGCTGCTCATCGTGGCCGGGGCCGGGTCGGGCAAGACCAGGGTGCTCACCCACCGCATCGCCCACCTCGTCCTCGAGCGGGGGGTGTCGCCGTTCGAGATCCTCGCCATCACGTTCACCAACAAGGCCGCCGACGAGATGAAGGGCAGGGTGGCGGCCCTGGTCGGCCCGGTGGCCCGCAAGATGTGGGTGAGCACGTTCCACGCCGCCTGCGTGCGCATCCTCCGCCGCGACGGCCACCACCTCGGCTACCCGTCGTCGTTCACGATCTACGACGAGGCCGACGCCGTCCGGCTCACCGGCTACGTCCTCCGGGACCGCAACATCGACCCGAAGCGGTTCCCGCCGAGGACGGTGCACGCCACGATCAGCGCGGCGAAGAACGACCTGGTGACCCCGGAGCGGTACGCCGAAGCGGCCCGCACGATCTTCGAGCGCCGCATCGCCGACGTCTACAAGGAGTACCAGTCCCGCCTGCTCGCCGCCGGGGCCATGGACTTCGACGACCTGCTCGGCGCGGCCGTGCGGCTCCTCCAGCGCCACCCCGACGTGCTCGCCCACTACCGTCAGCGGTTCCGCCACGTCCTCGTCGACGAGTACCAGGACACCAACCGGGCCCAGAACGAGCTCGTCCTCCTGCTCGCCGGCGAGCACCGCAACGTCTGCGTCGTGGGCGACTCGGACCAGTCGATCTACATGTTCCGCGGCGCCGACATCAGGAACATCCTCGAGTTCGAGGACGCCTTCCCGGACGCCACCGTGATCGTGCTGGAGCAGAACTACCGCTCCACCCAGACCATCCTCGACGCCGCCAACGCCGTCATCGCCAACAACATGGGCCGCAAGCCCAAGGAGCTGTGGACCGACGCCGGGCGGGGCCAGCTGATCGTCCGCTACCACGCCGAGGACGAGGGCGACGAGGCCCAGTGGGTGGCGCACGAGATGGCCCGGCTGCACGACGAGGGCGACCACCGGTGGGGCGACGTCGCCGTCTTCTACCGGACCAACGCCCAGAGCCGGGTCCTCGAGGAGCACCTCAGCCGGTCGGGCATCCCGTACAAGGTGGTGGGCGGCACCCGGTTCTACGACCGCCGGGAGGTGAAGGACGCGCTCGCCTACCTGCGGGCGATCGTCAACCCCGCCGACGAGGTCAGCGTCAAGCGGGTGCTCAACGTGCCGAAGCGGGGGGTGGGCGAGAGCACGGTCGCCCGGCTCGACAGCTGGGCGGCGGCCCACGGCCGCACGTTCATGGAGGCGCTGCGGCGGGCCGAGGACGCCGGGGTGAGCGGCCGGGCCGTGAAGGGCATCGCCTCGTTCGTCGCCCTCGTCGACGACCTGGCCGGGCACGTCGCCGACGGGCCGGGGTCGCTGCTCGAGGAGGTGCTGGAGCGGACGGGCTACGTGGACGAGCTGCGGGCCGAGCGGACGATCGAGGCCGAGGGGCGGATGGAGAACCTGGCCGAGCTGCTCGGGGTGGCCAGGGAGGCGGCCACCGTCGACGAGTTCCTCGAGCAGGTCAGCCTCGTGGCCGACACCGACGAGCTCGACCCGGACGACTCGTCGGTCGTGCTCATGACCCTCCACTCGGCCAAGGGGCTCGAGTTCCCGGTCGTGTTCCTGATCGGCATGGAGGACGGGGTCTTCCCCCACCTGCGCTCGATCGGCGAGCCCGAGCAGCTGGAGGAGGAGCGCCGCCTGGCCTACGTCGGCATCACCAGGGCGAGGGAGCGGCTCTACCTGACGAACGCGTGGAGCCGCACCCTGTACGGGTCGACGCAGTACAACCCGCCCAGCCGGTTCCTCGACGAGATCCCGGCCCACCTGGTGGACGTCGTCGAGGGCAGCCGGCGGTCCGCCGGGCGGCGCTTCGGCGCCAGCACGCGGTCGGCCTGGTCGCCGACCCCGGGCGCCGGGCGGGACCGCATCGTCGAGTCCGCCCTGCGGCCCCGGCCGCCGGCGCCGAGCGGTGCCGAGGCCCTCGGGCTGCGCATCGGCGACGACGTCCGCCACCCGAAGTTCGGGGAGGGCGTGGTCATCGGCATGGAGGGCGAGGGGGACAAGGCGGTCGCCACCGTCAACTTCCCCGGCCTCGGCCAGAAGCAGCTGCTGCTCTCCTGGGCGCCGCTCACCCGGGTCTGACCTGGTCCTCGGCCGCCGCCGCCACCCGCTCCATCAGCGCCAGCAGCAGCTCGCGGCGGGACGGGGGGAGGGCGGCGAGGGCGGCGCCGAGCCCGTCGGGGTCGAGCACCCGGTCCGCCTCCACCCGCCGACGGCCCTTCGGTGTGAGCACGATGGCGAGGCGGCGCTCGTCGGCCGGGTCGCGACGCCGGCGCAGGAACCCCCGCCGCTCCAGGTCCTTCACGAGCACCGACGCCGTCGACTTCGGCAGGGCCAGGTGGTGGGCGAGGTCGCCGAGGGGGACGCCGCCGGACGCGGGCACGTGGTGGAGGACCTCGCGCTCGTGCTGGGTGAGGTCGGGGTCGTCGGGCCGGTGCAGCACCGCCCACAGCCTGGTGTACGCGTCCTCGAAACGTTCAGAATGTGAACGGTTCGTCATCGCGTACTATCCTTCCATCCGTGATCGAGGTGACGAGGGATGCGACGGTGGCCGCGCCGCCCGAGGCGGTGTGGCCGTGGGTCGACGACCTGGACCGGCTGCCCCGCTGGTTCACGTTCGCCGAGTCGGCGGAGGTGCTGGAGGGCGAGGGGGTGGGGCGCCGCCAGCGGCTGCACGGCCGGTGGGGGAAGAAGCGGTCCCAGGTGGACTCGGTCGTCGTCGAGCACGACCCGCCCCGCCGGCTCGCCTGGCGGCACGAGGCCGAGCGGCTCGACGGCCGGCCGGCGCCCCGCTTCGCCAGCGAGACGCTCTTCACCATCGAGCTCACGCCCGAGGGCGGCGGCACCCACGTGCGGCTCGTCTCCCGCCAGCAGCCGGCCAGCCGCCCGCGCGGGCTCGTCATGCGGCTGTTCGGCACCCGCGAGGTGGCCGGGCACCTCGATCGCTCGCTGGCCCGGCTGGCGGAGGTGGTGGCGGCACGCGACGGGTAGGGGAGGCCCGTGCGCCTCCTCTCCCGAGCCCGCCTCGCCCTCGACCGTCACCCCCATCTCGGGACGATCCTGGAGCGGGTGGCGGAGGTCCACGGGGACCGCCGCCTCGTCGAGGAGCAGGGCGGCCGGTCCCTGACCGCCCGCGAGGCGAGCGACCTGGTCGACCGCTGGGCCGGGGCCATCGCCGCCGAGGTCGACCCCGGTGCGTCCGTGGTCGTCGCCACCCCGAACGGCTACGACCAGCTCCTGCTCTGCGTCGCCGCCGCCAGGGCGGGCGCCATCCCGGCGCCGGTCAGCGACCGCCTGCGGCCCCGGGAGGTCGAGGGGATCGTCGAGGACTCCGGCGCCGAGCTCGTCCTGCGGTCGGCCGACGACCTGCCCGCCGCCCCGCCCCTCCGGCAGGCCCGCCCGGCCGCCCCGACGGCCGTCGGCGCCCGCTTCTTCACGTCCGGCACCACCGGCCGGCCGAAGGGCGCCGAGCTGACCCACCGGGCCCTCGTCGGCCAGGTGTCCTCGGCGGCCGCCTTCCCGGCGTCGTCCCAGGTGGAGGTCGTCGTCGCCCTGCCCGTCGCCCACATCATGGGGTTCGCCGTCCTGCTCGGCCTGGCGTGCGCCGGCATCCCCGTCTACCAGCTGCCGAAGTTCCGGCCCGAGGACGTGCTCGACGCCATCGAGTCCCGCCGAGCGACCGGGTTCGTCGGCGTGCCGGCCATGTACCGGATGCTCCTCGACGCCGGCGCCGAGCGGCGCGACCTGTCGTCGGTGCGGGTTTGGGGCTCGGGCGCCGACGTGCTGCCCACCGAGGTGGCGGAGCGGTTCAAGCGCATGGGCGCGGCCGTGCACCTGCCGGTCGTCGGCGACGTCGGCCAGGCCACCGTCGTGGAGGGCTACGGGATGGTCGAGGTCGGCGCCGGCGCCGTCGCGTTCCGGCTGTCGCCGCCCTACCTGCCTCCCGGCTTCGGCGGCGGCCTGGTCCTGCCGTCGCCGTCGTACCGGTTCCGCATCGTCGGCGACGACGGGCGGGAGGTCCTCCCCGGCCGGGTCGGCGAGCTGTGGGTCAAGGGCCCCGGCGTGCTGGCCGGGTACCAGGGGGACGAGGAGGCGACGCGGGCGGTCGTCACCGCCGACGGCTGGCTGCGCACCGGCGACCTCGCCCGCAGGGGCCTGTTCGGCACGTTCGCCCTGACCGGCCGGGCCAAGGACGTCATCAAGTCGGGCGGCTACTCGGTGTACGCCGTCGAGGTCGAGGCCGCCCTGTGCGAGCACCCGGCGGTGGCCGAGGCCGCCGTCGTCGGCCTGCCCGACGAGCGCAGGGGCGAGGTGCCGGCCGCCGCCGTCCGCCTGAGGGACGGCGAGAGCGTCACCCCCGACGACCTGGTCGCCTGGGCGGCGAAGCGGATGGCCGGCTACAAGGTCCCCCGCACCGTCATGGTGGTCGACGACCTGCCGAGGACCGGGACCCAGAAGGTCCGCCGCAACGCCGTGCGGGACCTGTTCACGGGTCCACCGGGGAACGGAGGTCGACGATGACCTCGCCGTCGTCCACCTGCACCTCGTAGCGGGTCAGGCCCTTGCCGTCGGACGGGTAGGCGGTGCCGTCGCAGGTGTCGACGAACTGCTTGGTGGCGCCCTCCCAGCGGGCGAAGCAGTCCCGGGAGGCGCCGGGCGGGCGGGCGTCGAAGGCCAGCCACCCGGACCCGGGGTCGTCGCCCAGGTGCTGGAGGACGATGTCCCGGTCGCCGCCGGCCACGTCGGCGAACAGCAGGGGCCCGTCCCGCGCGATGGACTCGGCCTGGGACGCGGCGTCCCCGGCCCGGAACTCGTCGTCGCCCAGGCGCACCTCGACGTCGCCGCCCCGCACCGCGCCGACCACGACGAGGAACAGGACGACCGCGGTGAGGATGCCGGCGGCGGCCACCGAGGCGATGACGAGGGTGGACGGACGCCGGCGTCGCGATTCGACCGGCACGGCCCCTAGTATCGCTGGCCGTGGACCGCCCCTATCGCGTCGTCGTGGCCAAGCCCGGCCTCGACGGGCACGATCGTGGGGTCAAGGTCATCGCCCGGGCGCTGCGCGACGCCGGGTTCGAGGTCATCTACACGGGGCTGTTCCAGACGCCGGCCCAGATCGCCGAGGCCGTGCTCCAGGAGGACGCCGACGCCGTCGGGCTGTCGCTCCTCTCCGGGGCGCACATGACGCTGTTCCCCCGCGTCATCGACGAGCTGCGGGCCAGGGGCCTCGACGACGTGCTCGTGTTCGGCGGCGGGATCATCCCCGACGCCGACATCCCGGCGCTGAAGGAGCTGGGCGTCGCCGAGATCTTCACCCCGGGCTCGTCGATGGACGGCATCACCCGTTGGCTGGCCGACGCGCTGGACCGGCGGGAGGCCGGCCAGCCGCAGGCACCCTGATCGCAGAAGGAGCGACGTCCCCGCGTGGACCTCTTCGAGTACCAAGGCAAGCAGTTCTTCGCGTCCTTCGGCATCCCCGCGTCGCCCGGCGAGGTGGCGACGACCCCGGACGAGGCGGTCGAGGCCGCCGAGGAGCTCGGGTACCCGGTCGTGGTCAAGGCCCAGGTCCTCGTGGGCGGGCGGGGCAAGGCCGGCGGCATCAAGCTGGCCTCCTCGGCGGACGAGGTGCGGGAGCACGCCGGCGCCATCCTCGGCATGGACATCAGGGGCCACACGGTCGAGCGCCTCTGGATCGAGAAGGCGTCCGACATCGCCGAGGAGTACTACGCCAGCTTCACCCTCGACCGGTCGGCCAAGAAGCACCTCGGCATGCTGTCGGCGAGGGGCGGGATGGACATCGAGGCGGTCGCCGCCGAGGACCCCGACGCCATCGCCCGCATCCACGTCGACCCCGTCGACGGGCTCACCGAGGAGGTGGCCAGGGCGTGGGTCGAGGCGGCGGGGCTGAGCCCGCAGGCCACCGACGGCGCGGTCGACCTGCTGGTCAAGCTGTACCGGGCCTACTTCGAGGGCGACGCCGACCTCGTCGAGGTCAACCCGATGATCCTCACCCCCGACGGCCGGGTGCACGCCCTCGACGCCAAGGTCACCCTGGACGACAACGCCCGCTTCCGCCACGAGTGGGAGGAGTACGAGGCGACCCAGGTGCGCGACGCGAGGGAGCAGGCGGCGAGGGAGCGCGGCCTGCAGTACGTGGGGCTCGACGGGGACGTCGGCATCATCGCCAACGGCGCCGGCCTGGCCATGAGCACGCTCGACGTCGTCACCCAGGTGGGCGGCCGCCCGGCCAACTTCCTCGACATCGGCGGCGGCGCCAACGCGGACGTCATGGCCAACGCGCTCGAGGTCATCAACAGCGACCGCAACGTCCGGGCCATCTTCATCAACATCTTCGGTGGGATCACGAGGGGCGAGGAGGTGGCCAACGGGATCGTCCAGGCCCTCGAGCGCGTCGCCCTGCGGGCGCCGATCGTGATCCGGCTGGACGGGACCAACGCCGAGGAGGGCAGGGCCATCCTGAAGGGGTACGAGAGCGCGGACCTGATCCCCGAGAAGACGATGATCGGGGCCGCCCGGCGGGCGGTCGAGATCGCCGCGGACGCCAAGGGGGACCAGCCGTGAGCATCTTCGTCGACCGCAGCACGAAGGTCGTGGTCCAGGGGCTCACCGGCAACCAGGGCCGGTTCTACGGGCTCCGCAACCGGGACTACGGCACCCAGGTCGTCGCCGGCGTGACGCCGAGGAAGGGCGGCACCGACGTCGAGGGCATCCCCGTGTTCGACACGGTGGACGAGGCGGTCGAGGCCACCGGGGCCAACGCCTCGATGGTGATCGTCCCGGCGCCGTTCGCCCCGTCGGCCTGCCTCGAGGCGGCCAGGGCCGGGGTCGAGCTGATCGTCTGCCTGACCGAGGGCATCCCGATGCACGACGAGTGCCGGGGCTACAACATCCTGCGCCGCGAGTTCCCCGGCATCCGGCTGATCGGCCCGAACTGCCCCGGGCTGATCACCCCGGGCGAGTGCAACATCGGCTTCATCCCCGGCGAGGTCGCCACCGGCGGCGGCCCGGTCGGCATCGTCAGCCGCTCCGGCACCCTCACCTACCAGGCCCTGAGCGAGCTCAGCGAGAAGGGCATCGGGGTGACGACCTGCGTCGGCATCGGCGGCGACCCGGTCCCGGGCACGAGCTTCGTGGAGTGCCTGGCCGAGTTCCAGGCCGACCCCGACACCCGGGCCGTGATCATGTTCGGCGAGATCGGCGGCACGGCGGAGGAGGAGGCGGCCGAGTACATCGCCAAGGAGATGGACAAGCCGGTGGTCGCCTACGTGGCCGGCGTGTCGGCCCCGCCCGGCCGCAAGATGGGCCACGCCGGCGCCATCGTGTCGGGCGGCCGGGGCACGGCCCAGGCGAAGATGGCCGCGCTGGAGGCGGCCGGCGTGCACGTGGCCGTGAACCCCACCGAGGCCGGCGACCTGATGGCCGAGGTCCTGGCCGGCCGGTGACCCGCGGCGGGGCCGTCGCGCTGGCCGCCGCGCTCTGCCTCGCCGCCTGCTCGGCCACGGCGTCGGCGCCGTCCTCGGCCCCGCTGACGTCCGCGCCGCCGGCGTCCGCCGGCTCCTCGTCCTCGTCGCCGCCGCCCTCCTCCTCGACGCCGGCCCCGTCCTCCTCGTCATCGACGGCGGCGCCGACGACGACGACCACGGCGGCGCCCGTGCCCGACCTCTCCGGCCTCCCCGCCGTGCCCGCCGACGGCCCGGCGCGGGCCGTCGTGACCCCGTCGGGCGTGGTCGCGGCCGTCCTCGGCGAGACCGAGGGCGGGTGGCTGGTCCGGCTGCCGTGCGCGGGCGAGGCCGAGGCGACGGGGACCCCGCTGCGGGGCGCCCACGTCGTGCTCGACCCCGGGCACGGGGGCGACGAGGACGGCGCCGTCGGGGCCAACGGCTTGAAGGAGAAGGACCTGAACCTGGCCGTGGCCGAGCGGGCCGCCGCCCTGCTCGCCGACGCCGGCGCCACCGTGGTGCTGACGAGGACGGCCGACTACCGGATGACCCTCGAGGCCAGGGCCGACATCGGCGTGGCCCTCGGGGCCTTGGCCTTCGTGTCGATCCACCACAACGCCGTGGCCGACGGGCCGAGGGACGGGCCGGGCACCGAGACGTACTTCCAGGTCGACTCGCCGGGCTCCCACCGCCTCGCCGGCCTGCTCTACGAGGAGGTCACGGCCGCGCTCGGCCGGTGGGACGTGGCCTGGGTGGCCGACCGGGACGCCGGGGCCAAGTACCGCCGGTCCGACGACGGCGGCGACTACTACGGGATCCTGCGCCGCACCGCCGGCGTGCCGGCCGCGCTCGTGGAGGGCGCCTTCCTGTCGAACCCGCCGGAGGCCGACCTGCTGGCCCGCCCCGAGGTGCAGGAGGCCGAGGCGGCCGCCGTGGCCCGGGCCGTCGGGCGGTTCCTCACCACCGACGACCCCGGCTCCGGGTTCGTGGAGCCGTACCCGAGGACCGAGCCGGCCGGCCCGGGCGGCGGGGCCACCGGCTGCGTCGACCCGCCGCTCGCCTGACGCGCCGCTGGCGCGCGGTCGCCCGCGCGCCAGCGTGCGTCGGCCCTGGTGAGGGTCAGAAGGGGGTGGGCGGGGTGGTGCCGGGGCCGGGGCCCACGTTGCCGGCCTCGGCCGGCTCCTGGCTCTTCAGCCAGCCGCCGACGGCCATGCCCGCGCCGGCCAGCACCCCGAGGAACACGCCGATGCGGCGGTCGAGGTCGATGCCCTGCTCCTCGCCGCCGATGATCAGCTTCAGCAGCAGCAGCGCGAACACGACGATGCCGCCGATGAGGAAGATCTGGTTCAGCGAGACGGGGAGCTGGGGGAGCCGCACGTTCGAGAACTTCACGAGCACGAGCAGCACCACGAGGGCGATGGCGAGCAGCAGGGCGATGATCGGGAGGAAGTCGTCCCACGCCGACTCGGAGTACGAGGCGCTGCCGAACCCGGTGTCGAAGTCGAAGCCGAACCAGGGGAAGAAGGAGAAGATGAACAGGGCGATGCCGCTGGCGGCGATCACCTTGTCTGCGGTGGTGAGCTTGTTCAGGTCCACTCCCGCCTCCCGGGGGGGTGAGTCGGTGCTGGCGGCGGAACGGTAACCCACCGGGGGTCGCCCGGAGCGGATCGCCGCGCCGGCGGCGCTGGTAGCGTCCCGCCGGTGCGGATCGGGGTGCTGGTGTCGGGCAGCGGCACGATCCTCGACGCCATCCTCGAGGAGCGGCTCCCGGTCGCCGTCGTGGTCGCCGACCGCCCCTGCCGGGCGCTGAAGGTGGCCGAGTCCCACGGCGTGGACGCCGTGCTCGTCGAGCGCCGCCGCTTCGACGAGGGCTTCGACCGCGAGGCCTACAGCGCCGAGGTCGCCGGCGTCCTCCAGTCCTACGACGTCGAGCTCGTCGCCATGGCCGGGTTCGGCACGATCCTCGGCCGGCCGGTCCACGAGGCCTTCCCCGGCCGCATCCTCAACACCCACCCGGCGCTGCTGCCGTCGTTCCCCGGCTGGCACGCCGTGCGGGACGCGCTGGCCCACGGGGTGAAGGTCACCGGCTGCACGATCCACGTCGCCACGGTCGAGGTCGACGCCGGGCCCATCCTCGCCCAGGCCGCCGTCCCCGTCCTCCCCGACGACACGGAGGACACCCTGCACGAGCGGATCAAGGACGCCGAGCGCCGCCTCTACCCGGCGACGATCAGGGCCGTCGTCGAGGGAGGGCTGCCCGGGTGAGGGCGCTGCTGTCGGTCTGGGACAAGACCGGGCTGGTCGACCTGGCGAGGGGCCTCGCCGAGCTGGGCTGGGAGCTGGTGTCGAGCGGCGGCACGGCGGCGGCGCTGCGGGACGCGGGCGTGCCGGTGACCGAGGTGGCCGAGGTGACGGGGGCGCCGGAGATGCTCGGCGGCCGGGTGAAGACCCTCCACCCGGCGATCCACGGCGGCATCCTCGCCGACCGGTCCAGGCCCGAGCACCTGCACGACCTGGCGGCGCGGGGCATCGCGCCCATCGACCTCGTCGTCTGCAACCTCTACCCGTTCCGCAGCGACCCGTCGGTCGAGCTGATCGACGTCGGCGGGCCGACCATGGTGCGGGCCGCGGCGAAGAACTTCGACGGCGTCGGCGTGGTCGTGCGGCCGGAGGACTACGGGCCGGTGCTCGACGAGCTGCGCGAGGCGGGAGCGCTGTCGGCCGCCACCCGCCGCCGGCTGGCCAGGGCGGCGTTCGCCCACACGGCCGCCTACGACGCGGCGATCGTCGGCTGGTTCGACTCGGCCGCGGAGGAGGGGGACGTGCTGCCGCCCACCGTGCACCTCGCCCTCGAGCGGGTCGAGGAGCTGCGTTACGGCGAGAACCCCCACCAGCGAGGCGCCCGCTACCGGCCGGTCGGCAGCGAGACGTGGTGGGACGGGGTCGTCCAGCACAGCGGGCTGGCCTTGTCGTACCTCAACCTCTACGACGCCGACGCGGCCTGGCGGGTGGTGCACGACCTGGCCCGCGACGGGCGGGCCGCCGCCGTCGTGGTCAAGCATGCCAACCCGTGCGGCGCGGCCGTCGCCGGCGACCTCGCCACCGCCTACCAGCGGGCCTACGAGGGCGACGAGCGGTCGGCGTTCGGCGGGATCGTCGCCCTCAGCCGGGTGGTCGACGGGGCGACGGCCGAGCGCATGGTCGCCGCCGCCCAGGCCGACGTGGTCATCGCCCCCGGCTACGAGGACGGGGTGGTCGACGCGCTGCGGGGCCGGCGGAAGAACACCAGGGTGCTGGAGGCGCCGCCTCCCGACCCGATCGACCTCGAGCTGCGCCAGGTGAGCGGCGGCTGGCTGGTGCAGGAGCCCCACCGCTGGGACGCCGGCCGGGGCGAGTGGCGGGTGGTCACCAAGGTGGCGCCCACCGAGGAGCAGTGGGCCGACGCCGAGCTGGCCTGGCGCCTCGTCGGCCACGTGCGCTCCAACGCCATCGTGCTCGTGCGCGGCGGCATGGCCGTCGGCATCGGCGCCGGGCAGCAGAACCGGGTCGAGGCCGGGCAGATCGCCGCCGGCAAGGCCGCCGGGCGGGCCGCCGGCGGGGCCTGCGCCAGCGACGCCTTCTACCCCTTCCCCGACGGGGTCGAGGCGGCGGCCGAGGCCGGCGTGGCCGTCGTCGTCCAGCCGGGCGGGGCCATGCGGGACGACGACGTGGTCGCGGCCGCCGACCGCCTGGGGATCGCCATGGTGTTCACCGGCGAGCGCCACTTCCTCCACTGACGTGACCGCCCAGCTTCTCGCCGGGGCCCCGGTGGCCGAGGCCGTCCTGGAGGACGTGCGGGCCAGGGTGGCCGCCCTCCGGGACCAGGGCCGCTCGGTGGGGCTCGGCACCATCCTCGTCGGCGACGACCCGGCCAGCGCCGGCTACGTGCGCCGCAAGCACGAGACGAGCGCGACCGTCGGCGTCGAGTCGGTGAACGTCGTGCTGCCGGCCGACGCCGGGCAGGCGGCGCTGCTCGACGCCGTCGAGCGGCTGAACGCCGACCCCGCCGTCGACGGCTACCTGATCCAGCACCCGCTGCCGCCCGGCTACGACTTCAACGCCGCGCTGGCCGCCATGGACCCGGCCAAGGACGCGGACGGCCTGCACCCCGTCAACCTCGGCCGGCTCGTGCTCCAGGAGCCCGGTCCCCGCCCGTGCACGCCGGCGGGGATCCTGGCCATGCTCCACCACTACGGCGTCGAGGTCGCCGGCCGGGACGTGGTCGTCGTCGGCCGGGGCCCGACCCTCGGCCGCCCGCTGGCCCTGCTGCTGACCCTGAAGGACCCGCAGGCCGACGCGGCGGTGACGGTCGTGCACAGCGGCGTCCGGGACATCGCCGCGCACACCCGGCGGGCCGACGTTGTGGTCGTCGCCGTCGGCCGGGCCGGCTTCCTCACCGCCGACATGGTCACCCCCGGCGCGGTCGTGGTCGGCGGCGGGATCACCTGGGAGGGCAGGAAGCTGCTGTCCGACGTGGACGAGGGGGTGGCCGAGGTGGCGTCGTGGGTGACGCCCCGCCTCGGCGGCGTCGGGCCGACCACCGTGGCCATGCTGCTGCGCAACACCGTGGAGGCGGCCGAGCGGGCGGCGGCGACCGCCGTCGCCCGGTCCGGGGCGTAGCCTCGCGACGGTGACGAAGATCTGCGACCTCCTGGCGAAGGGGCAGACGTTCTCGTTCGAGTTCTTCCCGCCGAAGAACGAGGCCGAGCAGGCCGCGCTCGTGCGGACCCTGCGGGACCTGGAGCCGCTGGAGCCGTCGTTCGTCTCGGTCACCTACCGGGGCGGGCGCGAGTCGCGCCGGCGCACCCACGACCTCGTCGTCGGGATGCTGAAGACGACGACCCTCACGCCGATGGCCCACCTCATCTGCGTGGCCCACAGCCGCCTGGAGCTGGCCGAGATCCTCGTCGAGCTGCGCAAGGGCGGGGTCGAGAACCTGCTCGCGCTGGGCGGCGACCCGCCGACCGACCCGGAGGCGCCCGAGGGCGAGCTGCGCCACGCGCTCGAGCTGGTGGAGCTGGCCAAGGCCATCGGCGGGTTCTCGATCGGCGTGGCCGCCCACCCCGAGTGCCACCCTCGCTCGCCCGACCGGCACAGCGACCGCCAGCACCTGGCCGTCAAGCTGCGCGAGGCCGACTTCGCCATCACCCAGTTCTTCTTCCGGGCCGAGGACTACTGCTGCCTCGTCGACGACCTCGTCGCCCACGGCATCGACAAGCCGGTGATCCCGGGGATCATGCCCGTCACCAACCTGCGCTCGGTCAGCCGCATGGCCGAGCTGTCCGGCGCCGCCGTGCCGCCCGAGGTCGTCGAGCGGCTGGAAGCCGTCGGCGACGACCCCGACGACGTGCGCAGGGCCGGCGTGGAGATGGCGACCGAGCTCTGCCAGCGGCTGCTCGAGGAGGGCGTGCCCGGGCTGCACTTCTACACGCTCAACCGCAGCACGGCGACGAGGGAGATCTACCGGAACCTCGGCCTCGCCCCGGTCGTGCCCTCCTGACGCATCGCTAGGCTCCGCCCATGGCCGAGAGGATCACCATGGGCGAGGACGGCACCCTTCGCGTCCCCGACGAGCCCATCATCCCGTACATCGAGGGCGACGGCACCGGGGTCGACATCTGGCCCGCGGCCCAGACCGTGTTCGACGCGGCCGCCGCCAGGCACGGGCGCCGCATCGCCTGGAAGGAGGTCCTCGCCGGTCAGAAGGCCTACGACAACACCGGCGACTGGCTCCCCCAGGCGACCGTCGACGCCTTCCGCGAGCACCTGATCGGCATCAAGGGGCCGCTCACCACGCCGGTCGGCGGCGGCATCCGCAGCCTGAACGTCGCCCTCCGCCAGATCCTCGACCTCTACGTGTGCCTGCGGCCCGTCCGGTGGTTCGAGGGCGTGCCGTCGCCGGTGCGCCACCCCGAGAAGGTCGACATGGTCATCTTCCGGGAGAACACCGAGGACGTCTACGCCGGCATGGAGCTCCAGGAGGGCACGCCGGAGGTCAAGAAGCTCATCGAGTACCTGCGCGACGAGTTCGGCTGGGAGATCCGCCAGGACTCGGGCATCGGCATCAAGCCCATCTCGGTCACCGGGTCGAAGCGCCTGATCCGCGCCGCGCTGCAGTACGCCGTCGAGCGGGGCCGGCGCAGCGTCACCCTGGTCCACAAGGGCAACATCCAGAAGTTCACCGAGGGCGCCTTCCGGAACTGGGGCTACGAGCTCACGAGGGAGGAGTTCTCCGACGTCGCCGTCGGCTGGGACGACTGCGGCGGCGACCCCGGCGACCGCATCCTCGTGAAGGACGCCATCGCCGACATCACCCTCCAGCAGGTGCTCACCCGCCCCGACGACTTCGACGTCATCGCCACGATGAACCTGAACGGCGACTACCTGAGCGACGCGCTGGCCGCCCAGGTCGGCGGCATCGGCATCGCCCCCGGCGGCAACATCAACTACGTCACCGGGCACGGCGTGTTCGAGGCCACCCACGGCACGGCGCCGAAGTACGCGGGGCAGGACAAGGTGAACCCGGGCTCGGTGATCCTGTCGGGCGTGCTCATGTTCGAGCACCTCGGCTGGCAGGACGTGGCCGACGACATCGTGCGGGCGCTCGAGGCCACCATCGCCGAGAAGATCGTCACCTACGACTTCGCCCGCCTGATGGAGGGCGCCACCCAGGTGAAGACCTCCGAGTTCGCGAGCGCGATGGTCGACCGGCTCTGACGGAGCTCGACGGCTAGGTCCGGCGCGCCCGGGTAGAGGACCGCCGCCGAGGTGGGCCGGTGCGTGCCGACCCGGCGCACCGACGGATCCGACGGACCGCCCGTACGGGCGGTCCGTCCGCGTCGGGGCCGCCGCTAAGGTCGCCGCCGTGACTACCAACGAGCCCGTCCGGGTCGCCGTGACCGGGGCGGCCGGCCAGATCGGCTACAGCCTCGTGTTCCGCATCGCCAGCGGGGCGATGCTCGGCCCCGACCAGCCGGTCGTGCTGCAGCTGCTCGAGATCACGCCGGCGCTCGACGCCCTGCGGGGCGTGGGGATGGAGCTCCAGGACTGCGCCTTCCCGCTGCTGGCGGACGTGGTCCAGACCGACGACCCGGCGCGGGCCTTCGACGGGGTCGACGTCGCCCTGCTCGTCGGGTCCCGGCCCCGGACCAAGGGCATGGAGCGCAAGGACCTGCTCGAGGCCAACGGCGCCATCTTCACGGCCCAGGGCAAGGCCCTCTCGGACCACGCGGCCGACGGCGTCCGCGTGCTCGTGGTCGGCAACCCGGCCAACACGAACTGCCTGATCGCGCTGTCGAACGCGCCGAACGTCCCGGCCGAGCGGTTCACGGCCATGACCCGCCTCGACCACAACCGGGCCAAGGGCCAGCTCGCCGCGAAGGCCGGCGTCGCCGTGGCCGACGTGCGGCGCATGACGATCTGGGGCAACCACTCGGCGACCCAGTACCCGGACGTGTTCCACGCCGAGGTCGGCGGGCGCAGCGGGTTCGAGGCCGCCGGTTCGGACCAGGCCTGGCTCGAGGGCGAGTTCATCCCCACCGTCCAGCAGCGGGGCGCGGCGATCATCGAGGCGAGGGGCGCGTCGAGCGCGGCGTCGGCGGCGTCGGCCGCCATCGACCACGTCCGCGACTGGGTGCAGGGCACGCCGGGCGACGACTGGGTGAGCATGGCCGTGCCGAGCGACGGCTCCTACGGGGTGGCCGAGGGCGTCGTGTCGTCGTTCCCGGTGCGGTGCCGGGACGGGCGCTGGGAGATCGTCCAGGGCCTCGACGTCGACGAGTTCTCGAGGGGCCGCATCGACGCCAGCGTGAACGAGCTGTTCGAGGAGCGGGCCGCCGTCGAGGAGCTCGGCCTCCTCGGCTGACCGGCGCTACTTCAGGAACTTGCTGGTCGTGTTGTCGGCCAGCACCCGGCCGCCGGTCTGGCAGGTCGGGCAGTAGTTCACCGTGTAGGAGCGGTACTCCACGGCCCGGACGGCGTCGCCGCACACCGGGCAGGCGTCGCCGGTGCGGTGGTGGACGTTGCCGGGCCGGTCGGGCGACGAGCTCATGTCGTCCCGGCCCCGCTCGTAGGCGAGGCTCTCCGCGACGGCGACGCGGACGGCCTCGGCCACCCGCTCGGCGTCGACCAGGTCGAGCTTGGCCGTGTTGGCGAACGGCGACAGCCGGGCGCGGTGGCACACCTCGTTGGCCAGCCGGCGCCCGAGCCCGGCGACGATGCGCTGGTCGCGCAGGAGCCCGTGCAGGCGCATGGGGTGGGCGGCGAACAGGGCGTGGAGCTCGGGCCCGGTCAGGAGGTCGGCCTCCGGGCCGAGGCCGGCGAGCGGCTCCTGGGCCTCCGGGTCGCCGTCGACCACCCACACGCCGGCCCGCTTCTCCGTGCCGGCCTCGGTGAGCAGCAGGGCCCGGCCGTCGGCGAACCGCCATCGGGCCAGCGCGCCCCTCGGGCGGGCGGCCTGCTTCGGATCGGGCTTGAGCCGGCCGCCCTGCATGAGGTGGACGACGAAGGTGGCGACGCCGAAGTCGAGCAGCAGGTACTTGCCCCGGCGCCCGACGAACACGAGGGCGTGGCCGGCGGCCGCCTCGGGAGGCGGCGAGAACGTCTTCAGCGCGGTGATCGACAGCGCCGTGAACCGCTCGAGGGTGGCCTCGGCGAAGGCGGCGTCGAGGCGCTCGGCGTGGGCCTGGAGCTCGGGCAGCTCGGGCATCGACCCCGAGGCTAGGGCGACGCCGCGAACGTGGTGCGCGCCCGGACGGCGCCCGCCGCGAGGGCGAGCGCGGCGAAGGCCGGCTGGTGGCGGACGAGCAGCGGCAGGTCGCCCCGGACCCGGAGGCGTCCGGTCATGAACGCCGCCTGGGGCGACAGCTCGCCGGCGGTCACCCGCCGGGCCGCGTCGTAGTCCTCCTCGAACGTGACGTCCGGGTGGTCGGCGGCGCCGGGGCGGACGGCGACGGTGCCGTCGTCGATCACCACGTGCCAGGCGACGTCGCCGCCCGGCCCGCCGACCACGACCTGCTGGACGGTGGCCCGCACGCCCCGAGCCGCCCGCCGCAGCCCCTCGTCGGCGGCCACGGCGGCGCCGAGGTCCTCGATCCAGGCGTCGCTCAGGTACTCGGCCACCGGGCAAGGTTACGATCGCCGGCCGTGCCCGAGGCGACCCAGGGGCCCCGACGGGGCCGGCGGTCAGCCGCCGCCGAGCAGGCCCCCGAGGCCCTTGCCGAGCCCGCCGAGGCGGCCGACCAGCTCGGCCGGGTCCAGGCCGAGGCGCTCGAGGAGGCCCTGGTGCTCGTCGGTGTCGACCCGGTCGGGCAGCTCCCGGTCCGCCTCGTCGGCCTTGTCGCCCTCCCCCCGCTCCCGCAGGAAGGCGAGGATCGTGTCCTTGTCGATCTGCATGACCGACAGCCCTGCCACCGCCCGGCGGGCTCATACCGGCCCTGAGCCGGCCGGCGCGGATCGGCCTCCGGGTCGGGGCGAGGGTCGTGGACCTCGTGACCCTGGCCTGGCTGGTCGCCGTCCTCCTCGTCGAGGTCGAGGGCCGGCTGCTCGGCGGCGGCGGTCGCTCCGAGGCGGCCGGGCTGACCGCCCTGCTGGCCGCCTCGGCCGTCACCGAGGTCGTGCCCGTCGCCGTGTGGGGCGCCACGCTCGGCAAGGCCGTCCTCGGGCTGCGCGTCGTGGGCCCCGACGGCGCCCCGCCCGGCCCGATGCGCTCCTTCGCCCGCTGGGTCGTGCTGTTCGGCGCGCTCGGGATCCCGTCGTTCGGCTGGGTGGTGGCCGTCGTCGTCGCCGTCACCCGGCTGCACGACCGGCTGGCCGGCACCACCGTCGTGGACGACCGGGACCGTGGACCGGGCTGACGAGGGGCGCCACCCGCCCGGCGCGGGCGCCGGCGCCGGCTGGGAGGAGGCGTGGGCCTTCGACTGGGCGGCGGCCGACGCCTCGGTGGGCGGCTCGGTCCGCCTGGCGCTGCGGCCGGGCGAGGGCGTCGCCCGCTACTGGGCGTGCGTGGCCGGCGCCGGGCGGCCGCTGGTGACGGTCGTCGACCACGAGGTGCGGCCGCCGGCCGGCCGGTCGCTCGAGGTCCGGGCCGAGGGCCTGTGGGCCGACCACGTGTGCGAGACGCCGTTCGACCACTGGACGCTCGGCGCCGAGGCGTTCGCCGTCGCCCTCGACGACCCGCTCGACGCCTGGGGCCGGGCCTGGGGGGACCGGGTGCCGTTCGGCGTCGACCTCGAGTGGGAGACCGAGGGCGAGGTCCGGCCCGTCGCCGACGGCTACGCGCTGGCCTGCCGGGTGACCGGCGAGGTGATCGTCGGCGACGAGCGGCTGGCCGTCGACGCCGGCGGCTGGCGGTCCCACACCTGGGGCGGCGACCGGTGGTCGCTCGCCTGGTCGTCCCTCGCCGGCCGCCTCGACGACGGGACCAGCCTGTGGGCGACGGCGCCGGCGGTCGAGGGCGCCGGCGGGCCGGCGACGGTCGTCGTGGACGGGCTGCCGGTCGCCGTCGAGCCCGTCGCCCTCGCCCCCGTCCTCGTGCCCGTCGCCGGCGGCGGCCCGTCCCGCCTGGGCCGGGCGCTGTGCCGCCTCGACGCCGCCGGGCGTCGGGGGGCCGGCTGGGTCGAGTGGAACCGGCCCGCCTAGGCTGCTCCGGTGCTGGCCGCCCTGTCGCTGAGCCCCGACCAACTGATCGAGGCGTTCGGCACGCTCGGCCTGTTCGCCATCGTCTTCGCCGAGTCCGGCCTGCTGTTCGGGTTCTTCCTCCCCGGCGACTCGCTGCTGTTCACGGCCGGCCTGCTGGCGTCCCAGGGGCGGCTGAACCTGCCGATCGTCCTCGTCGGCTGCTTCGCCGCCGCGGTCGCCGGCGACCAGGTCGGCTACGTGTTCGGGCGCCGGGCCGGCCCGGCGCTGTTCCGCCGGCCCGAGAGCCGCCTGTTCAAGCGGGAGAACCTGGAGCGGGCCCAGTCGTACTTCGAGGAGCACGGCTCGAAGACGATCGTCCTCGCCCGCTTCGTGCCGATCGTGCGGACGTTCGCCCCGATCGTGGCCGGCGCCGGGCGCATGCACTACCGGACGTTCGTGACCTTCAACGTGCTCGGCGGCCTGCTGTGGTCGGTGGGCGTGACCACGCTCGGCTACCTGCTGGGCGAGACGATCCCCGACATCGACCGCTACCTGCTCCCGATCATCGCCCTGATCATCCTCGTCTCGGTGGCCCCGATGGCCGTCGAGGTGATCAGGAAGCGGCGGGAGACGGCTCGCCGGTAGCCGACAGCCAGGCCCGCACGGTGCGGGCCGGCTCGGCGCCGAGGGAGCCGAGGACGGCCCACAGCTCGGGCATCGTGTCGTCGCACTCCCAGTCGACCTCGGCGGTGCCGGCGGCGGCCGCGGCGGCGAGCGACCGCACGACGACGGCGGCGAGGACGGCGGTCGCGTCGGGGCGGCGGGTGCCGTGGCGGACGGCGGTGGGCGCGAGGAGCGGGCCGCCGGCCGGGGACCGGTGCACGCCGGCCGCCGTCACCGGCCGGCCGAGCAGGTCGCGGGCGACGAAGGACGTCCCCGGCACGGCGTCGCCGAGGAACGACGCCCACGGCACGCCGCGGGCGTAGGGCAC
>DASWMK010000038.1 GCA_036399815.1 Acidimicrobiales bacterium | reverse complement strand
TCACCCGGGCGTTCGTGGAGGCGTGCAAGCCGGTCGCGGCGATCTGCCACGGCCCGTGGGTCCTCGTCGAGGCCGGCGTGGTCGCAGGGCGCACGCTCACGTCCTGGCCCAGCCTCCAGACCGACATCCGCAACGCCGGCGGCAACTGGGTCGACGACGAGGTGTGCGTCGACCAGGGCCTCGTCACGAGCCGCAACCCCGGCGACCTCCCCGCCTTCTGCGCGAAGGTCGTCGAGGAGGTAGCCGAGGGCCGCTCGGCCGGCGCCGCCGCCTGATCCCCCGCAGCACCAACCGACAGCGACCAAGGAAGGAGCCCCCATGGCCGACGTGCCCGGTGGCGTCGTGAAGGTGATCGAGCTGGTCGGCAGCTCGCCGAACTCGTTCAGCGACGCCGTCCGCAACGCCGTGCGCACCGCCTCGCAGACCATCAGGAACATCCAGGGCGTCGAGGTGCTCGGCAGCAACGCCGACGTCGACGAGAGCGGGAACCTCACGCTCTACAAGGTCCACTGCAAGATCGCCTTCCTCATCGAGGCCGGCCAGGTCGGCCAGGACCAGGGCGGCGCCACGGTCTGAGGTCGCCCGGCGGGGGCCCCCTCCGCTGCGTGACACTCGGGGCGGAACTGTCACATCATCGACATGCGGCGGGGAGCCCCGGGCCCCGACCCACCACTACGTTGTCGGACGACCAGAAACCCCTCCCATCTGGTCGAACCGCCGGGTCGAGGACCCGCCCCCTCGATCACGGCGATGGGCGCCGGCGGCGCCCATCCCCCGCCGCCGTCGCCAAGGCCGGCCGCCGGCTCCGCTGCCGGCGGCCGGCTCGCGTCCGGGCCGGCGGTACCGTGGACCGATGCGCGTCGCCGTCGGGTCGGACCACGCCGGCTACCGGCTGAAGCAGGCCGTCCTCCGCCACCTCGCCGAGGCCGGCCACGACCCGGTCGACCTCGGCACCCACGGCGAGGAGCCCGTCGACTACCCGCCGATCTGCGCGGCCGTGGCCCGCGAGGTGGTGGCCGGCCGGGCCGACCGGGGCGTGGTCATCGGCGGGTCGGGCCAGGGCGAGGCCATCGCCGCCAACAAGGTGCACGGGGCGAGGGCGGCGCTGTGCCTCGACCTGTGGACGGCCGAGCTGGCCCGCCGCCACAACGACGCCAACGTGCTGTCCCTCGGCGGCCGCGTCCTGGCCGAGCCGCTCGCCGTCGCCGTGCTCGACCTGTTCCTCACCACCCCGTTCGACGGCGGGCGCCACGAGCGGCGGCTCGCCCAGCTGCGCGACATCGAGGCCGAGGAGTGCGGGCGGGGGACGCCGGCGCCCTGACGCCGGCCGAGGTCCGCCTCCCCTCGCCCTGCCTGGTCGTCCTCGTCGGCCCGGCCGGGTCCGGCAAGTCGACGTGGGCGGCGGCGCAGTTCCCCGGCGCCGTCGTGTCCTCCGACGCCATCCGGGCCCTCGTCGGCGAGGGCGAGCACGACCAGCGGGCCAGCCGGGACGCGTTCGACGTCCTCGACCTCGTCGTCGAGCGGCGGCTCCGGCGGGGCCTGACCACGGTGGTCGACACGCTCGGCCTCGACCGCCGCCGCCGCCGGGCCTACCGGTCGATCGCCCGGCGGGCCGGCGCCGCCTGCGTGGCCGTCCCGTTCGACACGCCGGTGGAGGTGTGCCTCGCCCGCAACGCCGCCCGCGACCGGCGGGTGGCCGAGGACGTCGTCCGCTCCCAGGCCGAGGCGATGGCGGGCGTGCTCGGGCGGCTGGCCGACGAGGGCTTCGACGCCGTCGTGCCGCCCGGCCCCGTCCGCCTCGTGCCCCCCGACCTCGTCCACGCCCCGGCCGCCGCGGCCCGCCAGCGGGAGGACCCCGTGCCCCTCGACTTCGACCTCCACGTCGCCCGGTTCGACTGGCCCGGCGGCCGGGCCGAGCTGCCCGCCCGGCTGGCCGCCGTGGCGCGGGCGGCCGAGGCCGCCGGCTTCCGCGGCATCTGGGTGATGGACCACCTCGTCCAGATCCCCCAGGTCGGCCGGGACTGGGAGGACCTGCCCGAGAGCTGGACCACGCTCGGGTTCCTGGCCGGGGCGACGACCACCGCCCGCCTCGGCACCCTCGTCAGCGCCGTCACGCTGCGCGCGGTCGGGCACCTGGCCAAGCTGGTCGCCACCCTCGACGTGCTGTCCGGGGGCCGGGCGGCGTGCGGCATCGGGCTCGGCTGGTACGAGCGGGAGTTCCGGGCCGCCGGCGCCACCCTGCCGCCCGTCGCCGAGCGCTACGCGCTGCTGGAGGACGCCCTCCTCGCCCTCCGTCGCTACTGGGGCCCGGGCGGCCCGCCCTTCGAGGGCCGCCGGCTCTCGGTGCCGGAGACGACCTGCTACCCGCGGCCGCTCCAGGAGCGGGTCCCGGTGCTCGTCGGCGGCTCGGGCGAGCGCCGCACCCTGGCCCTCGTCGCCCGCCACGCCGACGCCTGCAACCTGTTCGGCGACCCGGCCACCGTCCGCCGCAAGGTCGAGGTGCTGGCCGGGCACTGCCGCGACGCCGGCCGCGACCCGGCCGAGGTCCGGGTCACCCACCTCAGCACGGCGCTGCTCGCCCCGGGCCCGTCCGCCGTCGACCGGCTCGGCCGCCAGGCGGCGAGGCTCGGGGCCGGCACGCTCGAGGACCAGGTCGGCCGCTACCGGCTGCTGGCCGAGGCCGGCGTGCAGACGGCGATCGTCCGCCTCGCCGACCTCGACGGCCCCGCCGCCGTCGAGCGCTTCGCCGAGGTCGTCGCCGCCTTCTCCCCCGCCCGCTGACCGCCGGCGCCTGCCCTCAGCCCTGCTCGACGACCGGGCGGCCGTCCTCGAAGCGGACGGTGGCGAGCTGGAGGAGGCGCCGGTTCGGGTAGCCGACGTCGCTCGCCAGCCAGGCGTGGTACGCCATCCGCAGCCGGCCGTCACCGTCCCGGAACAGCTCCTGGCCGCCCGGCCCGGCCAGCCCGCCGCCGCTCGCCAGCACCGGCCCGTCGCCCTTGCGGCACGGCCCGGCCGGCCCGTCGCAGGCCGCCCACCCGACCGCGTAGGCGGCGCTGTTCCAGTCGTTGCCGGAGTAGAAGAGGTGGTAGGCGCCGTCCACCTCCACCATCGACGGCCCCTCCACCACCGAGCCCTCCCAGGGCCGGTCGACGGCGAGCAGCTGGGTGGGCTCGCCGGTCAGGCCGAGGCCGTCGTCGGTCAGGCGCTGGGACCAGATGGCGGCCGGCGACTCGCTCTTCCACACCAGCCACGGGCGGCCGTCGGCGTCGAGGAACGGGCTCGGGTCGATCGAGCCCCGGCGCCCGGCCTGGCACACGAACGGCTCGTCCGAGACGTCCACGAACGGCCCGGCCGGGTGGTCGGCGACGGCGACCGAGATGCACTGGTGGCCCGACGCCGCGACGCGCACCGTGTAGTAGGCGACGACCCGGTCGCCCCGGACGAGCACCGACGGCGCCCACGTGGCGTTCGGGCTGGCCCAGCCGGGCAGGTCCGGCAGGGCGTCGCCCAGCCACCACCACTCCCGCAGGTCCTCCGAGGCGATGGCCTGCACGGTGCCGCCGCCGGCGTTGGTGGCGTACGCGTAGTAGGCGTCCGCCACGTGGAGCACGAACGGGTCGGCGAAGTCGAACGGGAAGGCGTTGGCCTCCTCCGGGGTGCCGAGCGCGTCCTCGGCGTCCCGGCAGGCGCCGGCCACCGCCTGGAGGGCGGCCACCGACCCCGCCGTGTCGTCCCGCTGCGACCGGCTGACGGCCTCGGCCACCCCCCGCACGCACGCCTGGAGGTCGGCGACGGCGGTCGCCTGCTCGCCGGCGTCCTCCCGGCGCCCGGCCAGGGTGCGCTCCACCCCGGCCGCCTGCGCCTCGACCGCGGCCGCGGCCGCGAACAGCTCCTCGCGCTCGTCGGCCCGGTCGGCCGCGGTGGCCAGCGCCTCGGCCGTCCGGTCGCGGGCCTCGGCGGCGTCGGCCTCGGCCTCGTCCGCCGCCGCCTCGGTGGCCAGGCGGGCCGCCTCGGCGCCGACCATGCGGGCGCCGGCGGCGGCGAGCTCCTCCCTGGCGTGGCGGAGGTCGCGGCGCAGCGCCGTGTCGACCCGCAGGCCGGCGACGAGCAGCGCCACGCCCACCACGGCGGCCAGCAGCCGGGTCACGGCTCGGCGACCGCCGCCCGCTCGGCCTCCCCGCACGCGGGGGCGACCTCCTCCAGGCCGTCGATGGCGCTGCGGACGTCGTCCACGGCAACCGCGTTGAGCACCGCCGTCACCCCCCGCAGGCACTCGCGGAGCGCCTCCACCTGGCGGGCCTGGAGCTCGCCGGCCGCCGAGGTGGCCGCCAGCTCGGCCTCGACGGTGGCGAGGCGGTCGCGCGCCGCGGCCAGGCGGGCCGCCGCCTGCTCGCGCTCGCGGGTCCTCGCCGTCAGCTCCTCCTGCGCCGCCCGGAGGCCGGGGCTGGCCGCCGTCAGCTCCGCCAGCGCGGCGCCGGCCCGGTCGGCGGCCGGCGCCGGGG